>PMBP01000283.1 GCA_003152975.1 Phycisphaerales bacterium
GTCGCGTATAGCGTTGTAGTACTAAGCACTAAATCCTAAATTCTAAACAAATTCAGAAGCACAAAAAGGGAAATTCAAAATAACTGGATTCCCATTTTCGCTAGAATGACAATTCTCATCCACTTCGCTGCGCTCGGTGCCACCCGGCCGGACGATTGCGTCAGGGTTTTTGGTTTCGGGAGAACCAGTCGAGTAACTGCTTCATGCGGGGGGTGGGTTCGGCGGCGGGGCGGGTGTCGTTGCGGTCGGGGCCGTGTTCGACGCTCCAGCCATCCCATTCGCGGTAGGCATGATAGGACCAATCCCAGCGGTACTCTTCCATCAGGTCGATGACATCGGCGAGCCAATCGCGTGCGCTGTCGCCGGGGGCCCAGCGAATGGCGCTGAACTCGCCGACGAAGATCTGGACATTGAACTCCTGTTGGAATTCGCGGACAGGGCGGAAGACCTCGGCGATGCGGGCGCGGTTCCAGGTTGCGCCGGCGATGGCGCCGGGGTACGAGACGGGGCCGGGATTGTTGTAGAGGGTCTGGTGGGTGAATTGAAACGGCTCGTACATGTGGAAGCTGTAGATGACTTTTTCCAGGGGCAGCGGCTCGAGGGTTTCGAATCCGAAGGCCGAGCCCCAGGGGCTGGGCTCGAAGACGACGGCGCGGTCGGGATCGACGGCACGAATGCGGCGGGTGGCCTCGGTTGCAAGATCACGCCAGTTCATCAGCCCCGCGGCGACGGGGCCTTCGACGGCTTCGTTTAGAAGATCAAACGCATAGACATTGGCGGCATCTTTATAGCGGAGGGCGATTTTAGGCCAGACCTCGAGGAAGTAATCCTGGTATTTTTTATCCTGAAACAGGCGGCAGGTTCCGCCGTCGAGGCGGCCGCCGGGCGGGCAGTGCAGATCGACCAGAACGAGGAGGCCTTCTTCCTTGCAGATCCGGACGCCGTCATCGCATTGCTTGAGGGCGGTCTGGAGCCAGTTGTCGAAGGCCGTCAGGTCGGTGGCCCACTGGGTGGCTTTGTCCATCGGCTCCCAGTTGAGCTGCCAGCGGACCATGTTGGCCTTCCAGACGCGGGCGAGGTTGCGGAGGTCGTCGGGGCGGCAGGTGGGGCCGTACATGACGCCGCGGAGGCGGTCCAGCGCGTGGCCGGGGAAGGGGGCGTCGTAGCGGAGGCCTTTGCGCGGCGGTCGGCCGGAGGCGACCTGGAGGTCGTCGAAGGCGACGGTCCCTTTGACGGATTCGAGGCCGACGACGAGCGTGGCCGAGCGGAGGGAGTCGGGGCGGCGGAAGGAGTGGACGAACGGCCGCCAGTCAAAGGAGCCAACCGGGATGGGAATTTGCGGGTATTGGGGTCCGTCGGCGGTTTGCAGGACGAGCATGACTTTGATGCCGTTCCAGGGGTTGGGAGGTGTGCTGACGGCATCGGCGCGGACAACGGCGCGAAGGGTGATGTAGGGGTCGGTGAGGGCGTCGGCGGGGATCGGGAACGAGCGGGTGGCGGTGCCGGGCTCGGCCAAGACGATCTGTAGGGAGGGCGTGCTCTGAAATCCCGTGACGATCCGGCCGGGGCCGGCGGGGGTAGATTCGGGCTTGTCGAAGCCGCAACGGAACTCGACCCGTTCCTCCGCAAACGCCGCTGAGACGACCAACAGAATTCCGATGATGGATGATTTCATAAAGCCACCTTTTTGAAATTCGCGAAGAGACCGTACCGTTTGTTCAGAATCCAAGGGGACTTTATCATGGAGTCCGATAATCCGCAAGCGATTGCGGGGTTTTTCGATCGATCCTCTGATCAAGGAACAGACCCAAAAGGGCGATAATGAGTGATGGAGGAGCTCCGAAAAGGATCGGAGGATTGGATCGTTGATTAGCGACCTACTGGATATGATAGCAGGATTATTATGGAATTGACATACGAACCGCGAGCGGAGTCGAGTACCGGGAACCTGATCTCCTGCCTGGAACGGGTTTGTCAGGAGTCCAAGACGCCCTACAGGGATCGGCGGATTGTCATGGATATCATGACCCATCCGGTGGAGGTGTTGACGCTGGACCATTCGGTCAAGACCTTATTGTCGTTCATGCAGGTAAACCATGTCCGCCACGCTCCGGTGGTGGATTATCCGCAGGGGCGGCACTTCGACCATGAATTCATCGGCGTGATTTCGCAGCGGGATGTCCTCCGACTCGGTCCGTCGAATGTGACGGGGAAGCTGTCGGTTGAGCCGGATCCCCGGGCTCTGCGACAATTGCTGTCGCGGGTGGTCACGCGAAAGGCCCAGACGGTCGAGCCGGGAATGCCGATTGGTCCGGCGGTCCAGACGATGATCGATTTGCATATCGACATGCTCCCGGTGGTGGTCGAGAAGCGGGTGGTGGGGATCATCACGACGACGGATCTGCTTCGGGTGATTGTCCGCACGGCCGAGACGATCGAGACGGCGTGTCGCCGGGAAATCCATCGCAAGGATCCGGCGGCCTGCCGACGGCGACGATGCGGATCGAGCAGCATTGGGATCGTTTATAATCCGGACGGTGGGGATGGTCATGGCGCGGAATCTGGTGACGATGACGGCCAATCAGACGCTGGCCGAGGCCATCGAAACCCTGCAGGAGCATGAACTTCGGCATGTCCCAATTGTCGATGAGGAAAACCAGCTTGTCGGGCTTTTGTCGGATCGTGATATCCTGCGAAACCTGCCGTATTTGAGCCGAAGCAAAATCAAAAATTCGACGAAATTCCGGGAAGACCTGTTTCGGATAGAAGGGTCCCGGGCGGTGCTGAACCAGCAGATCGAGAATGTCATGACGAAAAAATTGTGGACGATAGAAGCCCATTGCCCGTTGATCGAGGCCGCGTTGATTTTGATGAAGAAGAAAATCGGGGTTCTTCCCATCGTCGATTCGGAGCGGAAATTGCAGGGGATCATCTCGGTGATGGACTTGTTGAAGGTTGTTCGGTCGATGGTGGAATGAAAAAACCTCCGAAACCGTAATTTTTTTGTTGACAGATCGTAATAATTCCTATATTGTAATAAATCTTATTTATATGGATACAGGATGAAAGAACGCCAAGACAAACGAAGTATCGTTGGGTTTCGGGATCGCTGCCGAAGAGCGGGGTTGAAGGTGACGCCCCAGCGGGAGCTGGTTTATCGGACTTTGATGGAGACCGACGCCCATCCCTCGGCCGAATGGGTGTATGGGCGGGTGCGGGAGTCGATGCCGAATATCTCGTTTGACACGGTGAACCGGACGCTGTTGACTCTGAGCGGGATCGGAGCAGCGTTTATCGTCGAGGGCAGCGGGGAGTCGCGGCGGTTTGACGGGAATCTGGCCAGCCACCAGCATTTCAAGTGCGTTCGATGTAAACGAATTCTTGACTTTCATTACGAACCGTTTGACAATATCGCCGTGCCGGAGGAAGTGCGGAAGCGATTTGAACTGTTACGGACGACTGTGTATCTGGAAGGGATCTGCGACCGGTGCCGGGCGGCGAAGGGGCCGTCCGAGAAAACCTCGTCAAATACAACCAATATAAATCCACAATAATGTCATTGTACGAAAGGTCTATGCCATGAATCTGAAGGGATCGAAGACGGAAAAGAACCTGCTGACGGCGTTTGCGGGCGAATCGCAGGCGCGGAACCGCTACACCTATGCCGCATCGCAGGCCAAGAAGGAAGGGTTCGAGCAGATCTCGGCGATCTTTGCCGAGACGGCCGAGCAGGAAAAGGAGCACGCCAAGCGGCTGTTCGGCTTCCTGCAGGGCGGCGAGGTGGAGGTCTGTGCGGCGTTTCCGGCGGGGGTGGCCGGAACGACGGCGGAGAATCTGGCCGCTGCGGCCGCCGGGGAGAACTACGAGACGACGGAGATGTATCCGGGTTTTGCCAAGATCGCCGACGGTGAAGGATTCAAGGAAATCGCGGGCGTTTTCCGTATGATCGCCGTCGCCGAGGCCCGTCATCGCGATCGCTACACCGCCCTGAACAAGAACATCGCCGAAGGCAAGGTTTTCAAGAAGCCAAAGCCGGTCCGTTGGGTCTGTCGCAATTGCGGATATGTGCACGAGGGAACCGAGGCGCTGAAGGTCTGTCCGGCCTGTGCCCATCCGCAGGCGCATTTTGAAGTGGAGGCGGCGAATTATTGAACCAAACCCCGGCAAGACACAATAATAGGTTTTAGGGCAGAATTTGCAAACTAAAACCTGGGATGGCAGTATAGTACAGGAAAGGAGTCGAGTATGAAAACGACAGCGACAATTTGGATTGTTGCCTCGGCTTTGGTGATACTAACGGGATGTGAAGGGAGCCATGTTATGTCGGAACGGAAAGGCGTGATTACATTCAAAGGGGGTCCGTTGACCCTGGTGGGTACGGCGCCGGTATTGGGGACAACGGCGCCGGAATTTACGGCGCTGGCGAACGATTTGTCGCCGGTTGCGTTATCGTCGCTGCGGGGCACGGTGGTGATCCTGACCTCGGTGCCTTCGCTGGACACTCCGGTGTGCGATCTGGAGACCCGCCGGTTCAACGAAGATGCCGGGAAACTGGCCGGGGTGAAGGTGATAACGGTGAGCATGGATCTGCCGTTCGCCCAGAAGCGGTGGTGCGGGGCGGCGGGCGTGGCGAATGTCCAGACGCTGTCGGATCACCGCGAGGCGTCGTTCGGGTATGCGTACGGGATGCTGATCAAGGAATTGCGGCTGCTGGCGCGGTCGGTAATTGTGATTGACAAACAGGGCATGATCCGGTACATCCAGATCGTTCCGGAAGTGACGCACGAGCCGGATTACACTGCGGCCCTGGAGGCCGCCCGAAAAGTGATGTAGCGGGCCCCAACGACGGCAAGCCCGTGGTTCTTTGAAAGATTGCGGCATGAGACCCCTGAAACCCAACATATTCTTTGTCGGTGCGATCGATTGGGATCGCCGGATGTTCGATGAACTGATCCCGCTGCCCGATGGGACCAGCTACAATTCGTACCTGATCAAGGGATCGCAGAAGGTGGCTCTGATCGACACCCTGGACCCGTCGAGGGTCGATACGCTGATGGGCAACCTGGTTTCGCTGGGGGTGGATCATATCGACTACATCATCTCGCATCACGCCGAGCAGGACCATTCGGGATCGATCGGCGAGTTGCTGATCCTGTACCCGAAGGCGAAGGTGGTGACCAACCCGAAGTGCCGCGATATGCTGATCGACCTGCTGCATCTGGAGGCGGACCAGTTCCAGACGGTCGAGGACGGCCAGACGCTGTCGCTGGGCGACAAGACGCTGAAGTTCGTCTATACCCCGTGGGTGCACTGGCCGGAGACGATGTGCAGCTATCTGGAGGAAGACCGGATCCTGTTTTCCTGCGATTTCTTCGGCTCGCATCTGGCGACGAGCAGCCTGTTCGTGGATGACGAACCGGGCACGCTGCAAGGCGCCAAGCGGTACTACGCCGAGATCATGATGCCATTCCGCAATCAGATTCAGAAGAATCTCGACAAGCTGTCGGCCGATTCGATTGATATGATCGCCCCGAGCCACGGCCCGGTATATCCGCGGCCGGCGCTGATCATGGACGCTTACCGGGACTGGGTCAGCGACCGGGTGAAGAACGAGGTGATGGTGGCGTATGTGTCGATGCACGACAGCACGCGGCGGATGGTCGAGCACCTGGTCACCGAGCTGATGGACAAGGGCGTGGGCGTTAAGCAGTTCAACCTGGCCAGCGTGGACATCGGCAAGCTGGCGATCTCGACGGTGGACGCGGCGACGATCGTGATCGGCTCGCCGACGGTGCTGGTGGGTCCGCACCCGGCGGCGGCGTACGCGGCCCTGCTGATCAACGCGCTGCGGCCCAAGACGCGATTTGTCTCCGTGGTCGGCTCGTTCGGGTGGGCGGGCAAGATGGTTGATCAGTTCAAGGGATTGATGGCCAACTTGAAGGCCGAGTTTGTTGAGCCGGTTGTGGCCAAGGGCCATCCGCGGGACGAGGATTATCACAATCTCGACGCGCTGGCGACTAGAATATACGACCTGCACAAACAGGCGGGTTTGACCTGAAAATAATTTTCTATTTTCTATTTTCGATTTTCAATTTGGTCTCACGCAAAGGCGCCAAGACGCAAAGAAAAGAACAGGCAGAAGAAAAAAGTCAGAAGGCGGAGAAAGTGGATTCCCGCTTTCGCGGGAATGACAGGACAGAAAGGGAGAAATAATGGCAGAGCGATTACAGGTGTATAAATGTGCGGTGTGCGGGAACATCGTCATGGTGACCCATGGCGGAGCCGGGGAACTGGTGTGCTGCGAACAGCCGATGATCCTGATGCCGGAAAAGACGGCCGATTCCAAGACCGAAAAGCATGTTCCCGTGATCGAAAAGATCAGCGGCGGCTACAAGGTCAAGGTCGGCAG
>PMBP01000149.1 GCA_003152975.1 Phycisphaerales bacterium
TCCCGGGGGGGTTGCCCTAAAACCTCGAAACACCCCCTGTCGGCCAAACGATAACAGATTTTTTGACATTCCAAAGCAATAAGGGTACAATCATCGTATAGAATATAATGGTAATTCCTGGCATGGGAACACGGACGATGATTCGATGGATGGGATGGATTCTGGCTTTTGTCCTGACGGTTAGCACGACCGTTGCGGACACTTTTATCCCCAAATCCGGCGGAACGGCCCTTCACGGATACCTCACCAGCCATACAGACGGGCAAAAAACCGTCGTCATAACCCAGGAACAGGGCCAACTATCGGTCAATCTGTCGGATTATAAAATCCAGCCCGACTCCCGGGGTCGGCAGCCGCACATCGGCCTGATTTCTCTTCCCGGAGAAATCGAGTTGGAAACGGAGACGACCGCCTTTGAAAAGGCGGTGGTCGAAGAGGCGGATTGCGGCCCGCTGTGTCTCATCATTGAAATCGATTCTCCCGGAGGACGGGTCGATCTGGTCAAGCGGATGTGTTCGGCCCTGTCGTCCGTCAAGTACTGCCCGACCGTGGCCTATGTCCGCGGCGGCAAGCACGGCGGGGCCTATTCGGGCGGAGCGGTGGTTGCTGTGGCCTGCTCGAAGTTGTACATGGCCAAAGACACGGCCATCGGCGCCGCCAGCATGATCATCCATACCGATAAAACCGGTCCGGTGGATCTCAAGAAGGTTCTGGGGGAAGAGGTCGGAGAGAAGATGAATTCGGCGTGGCGCAACTATGTCGGGTCGCT
Source organism: Phycisphaerales bacterium (assembly GCA_003152975.1). GTDB lineage: Bacteria > Planctomycetota > Phycisphaerae > Sedimentisphaerales > Anaerohalosphaeraceae > FEN-1350. Next base: position 770 of record PMBP01000149.1, read on the forward strand.
GGCCGAACTGAACAACCGCCCCGGCCTGCTGGCCAAGGCGATGGTCGATAAGGAAATCGCCGTCGTCGAGATCCTGCACAACGGAAAACGGCAATTTGTCGAACCGTTCAACCAGCAGACCGGCGACAAGATCGTCAAGACCTGGTCCCGGAAGGGCACACTACTGACGCTCACGGCGATGGAGGCGGTCCAGTGCGGAATCGCCGACGGTATCGCGGCATCCCGGGACGACCTGCTCAGCGCGATGAAGGCCCCGTCGGTCCCGATCCAGGAAAACGGCCGGATGGCCGAGGCCCGCAAACAATTCGAGGATATCCTCAAGCGGTTCAAAAAAATCGACGACTCCCTGGACCTTCGGATGAAGCAACTGGGAACTTTTTCCAACACCGTTCCCCGGGCCCAGGTTCTCAAGACCTTCCAGGGAGTCCTCCAGGAAATCCGGGCCCTGATCCGCATGGTCCAGACCTGTCCGGACCTGCCCTACTCGCAGGAGGATCTTCAGGCCGCACTGAATGCCGTGCAGGCCCAATACGACGCGATTCGAATGGCACGATAGCCAAAAAGATACCAGGTTCGACCGATCTAAGGAGAATAGAAATGACTCGAAACCTATTGTTCCATACGGCATGGATTGCGGTGTTGGGGTGCATGGCCTCCGGAGACACCTTCACCCATCGAACCGACGGCAAGAGCTTTCATGGATATGCCACACAGAAAACCAATCGCGAACAAACGATGGTCTTCAACTCCGATGCCAACAAGTTCGAGCCCACCAACCTGGCCGAGTATGACATCGTCTATAACAAGGAAGGACGCAAGACCATCGTCAGCGTCATCCCGATTCAACTGCCGGAAATCCTGATCTCCGAGGCCGTCGCCAAGGAGGTGGCCGACCAGATCGTCATGGCCTCCAACAACGGTCCTTGGATGCTCATCGTGGACATCGACAATCCCGGCGGCACCGGTGAATATATGAAAATCATCAGTTCGGTCATCGCCGGCACCTCCAACTGTCCGGTGGTGGCCTATATCAGCGGCGGTAAATACGGCGGCGCCTATTCGGCCGCGGCCCTATTGGCCCTGTCCTGCAAGAAGATTTACATGGCCCCGAACGCCACTCTGGGGGCGGTTTGTCCGATCGTGGTCCCGTCCGCCGACCTGCCCTCCGACCAGAATCCGCTCCAGATGTTCAGCCCCCCCACCCTGGCGGCCTACCGAAGTTACGCGGCATCCCTGGCTCGCCAGGCCGGACGAAACGAGATTCTGGCGATGGCCCTGGTCGATCCGGAACTGGAAATCATCGAGATTAAGAGTGTGGACGGGAAGCAATCGTTCATTGATCGCCAGGACCGCCAGCCGACGGAGACCATCGTTCGTTCCTGGACCCGGGCCAAAAAACCCGATGACAAGGTTCCGGCCAAGACACCGCCAACCACCAGCCAGACCGCCGCGGGGCTTTTGTCGCTGACCTCCCAGGACGCACTGGCCGCTAAGATGATCGACGGAATCGCCGGTTCGGTTGCGGATATTCTCCAGACGCTGGACGCCGCCGACGCCCAGATCGCCGAGAACCACAGTATCGATCAGGTGATCAAACGGTTCCAGGCCAACAAAAAGACCGTCAACGGAGCCATGGCGAATATCGAGATCCTCCAAAAGCGGGCCGACGAACTCCATAAAAATATCCAGGAGGTCGAAGAGCAGATTCGGACCGGAACCCTGACGCGGGAATACAATCGCGGGAGTACCGAGTATCAATCCGGTTACACCCGGTCCGACTCCCAGGCCCGTCGGCAGGAATTGGAGCGACAGCGCGAAGGTCGTCAATATCAAAACCCCCTCGGCAATCGCACCCAGCGGCCGTATGGCCTTCGTGAAGGCGAACGGATTACGACCGATGTCCCGACGATGCCGGTCGCCCAGTTGGTTGCGCAACTCAACGAGGTTCTGAATAACCTGACGCGGGAGTACCGGCGGGTAATCTCGTTGGCCCAACGGTATCCCGGCACGCTGCCGCCGGATATCACCCTCCCCATACTGCAGCAGAAGCTGGATGCAACCACGGCTCAGCAAAACGATATTCGCCGCCGGTATTATGATCCCGGAATAACCGGAATGACCCGGTAATCAATCCCGGAAAACACTTGTTCGGCACAAGCTCGGGCCCTCCGCGGTCGGTCCGATAATGTCTCCTGGCACAAGGATGACTTCCCCAACGGCTAATCCCCGAATGACTCTGTTGTTTTGTATGCTTTACACAGAGCAACCGGGGAGATATTTTGCCGACGACCGAACACGGACAACTCTTTCTTCGCCTGTATGCCAATGCGATTCGATGCCTGAATCAGGCCGCCGAGGCCTGGCAGATCGATCGCGCCGAGAACGCCCTCGGCGCGTTGCGTCAGGCCGTCGAAATCCTGCGGGAACTGGATGCCGGCGTGGACCTGCCCAGCGGCCGACAAACCGCCGCCGACCTTCACCGGATCTACGGATTTCTGATCGAGCAGATTGACCGCGTAGAAAAGACCGGGGATCTGTTCCTGTTGCGGGAAATTACGGGCCTTCTCGAAGAACTCCACCTGAGTTGGAAGGCCATCACCTGTTGAAGCGAAATTATAACCCCTAATTATCCTCTTTCCCTGTGATAGTCAGGGAACGCTCGGCCCCACGATCCACGGATTGTCGGACAGGGCCTGAACATTGGAGGCCGCCAGTTGCAGGACCGAACTGGGAATCGGCTGGTTGCCTTCCACCGGCATAAACAAGTGGTTGATGTGATCGAATCCCCGCTCCATCAGATCCGTCGATTGTCCCGAGTGGACCATGCCGAACACATGCCCCAGTTCGTGCAGCGACGCCCCCAGTCCCGTCGCGCAATTGGCCCAGAAGGTTCCCCGCAGGGCGCTGTCGTCGTACAGGCCGAAATCCGACACCACTCGCACATCTGAAAACCGTGAAACGATTTCGTCGAGCGATTGCGGCCAGGTGTGCAGGTTCCCGCTGCCGTATAGCGCCAGGTTCCCCCCGCCCAGCGCCGTGTGGGCGATCACCTTTCGCGTGCCGGAGTCGAATTGCGTCATCGACAGGAAGGCCAGATATTTACGGTCCGAAAACGCCGGATCCGTCTTTTGCAGGTATTGGTACAGCTCCAGCCAGATCTGCAGGCCCGCCATCGTATGGAGCTGCCGCGTGGTCAGCGGCAATTGGACAATGCCGACATCGACGGATCCGTCGGGATTGCACTCCAGGCAGAAACTTTTTCGCGGCTGGCCGGCGTTGTGCAGCAGTTCGGCAATCGCCGTCTGTTGCATCCGCCCCGCCGTCGCGATCCGCCGCACCGCGCTGACCTGATCGCAGGGCTCGCCCGGCGGGGCCTGAAACGAACCATCCCCATCCGACGACAGCACATATAGCAACCGCAGCCGCCGGGTGTTCTGAGCGGGGGAATACCGTATCCGAATTGCCGTATCGGGATGATTCGGGGCGGTGAGACGAATATCATTATCGCCCGGATTGAGCTGGACCATCGCCCGATAGAACGATTCGGCCGCCGGCCAGTTGCGGGATTGCCCCGGAAGCGTCACCGTGACCTTCGACGGTTTACCCGTCGCCCGGCCGGAGATCACCAGCAACGGATAGCCCACCACCTCGCCATCGGACAGATTGGCCACCTGAATCGTCGGAGCCGCGTCAACCGGCGGCGCGGTCGGCTCGACGGGTTTTGTCTCCTGCCCCCCCGCCGCCGGCGGATTCGGTTGCGTCGAAGGTCGGGTCAAGGGGCAATACGGCCGAATCGCGTAACCGGCGATCACCCCCAACGCAACGATCATCACTACAATCCAACGACGCATCATCTGCTCAGGCCTTCGACCTTAAGACTTGTTCAAATCCCAAACATGAGCCAGGCAATGAGACCACCGATCCCATTGTCCGGCGGTTGATTGCATTTCCTATCAGAGCTTTGCTTGCGGGTGGCTGAATCGCAGGCCGTCGCCGTCGTGGTAGGTGGCGTATTCGGTCACGATAGCGCCTTCGGGCCCGGCCTTCATCCAGTGCCACTGCTCCGGACCGGCCAGCATCCCGACCTGGCCCGGCAACAGGAGCTGTTCATTGCGGGCCTTGCAGCATTCCCGATGTGTCGGCGGAATTCGCTCCTCGACTCCCACGGTCGCAGGGCCTTCTCCGTAAATATGAATCGACCCGTGCCGCACATGCCAGGCCTCCAGCTTGGGGCCGGCCTTGGCAGTCTTGAGGTGGCGATGTTCGGGGATCGACTGGCCCGGCAGCAGGTAGATTTCATGGCCGAAGTAGTTGTGCTCGAGGTTGTTGACCCAGAAGATGCCGGCCATGCCGATCTCGGTGAACTTGCTGATTCCGAAATCTACCGACCAGAACTCATCGGTCCGAAGGCGATCGGGGATCGGATATTTGAACGAGTCCATCATGGCATAATAGGATTTTTTGGCCACCTCGGCGTTGAACTTGCCGTCGGTGTAGTAAAAATTGTTTTCGTGGGTCTGAAATTTCGGTTTTGATGCCATCGAACAGGTCTCCTGGTTGCCGCAGCCGCCGGAAGCGACCACCACCGCGCCGATCGCCCCGCCGATTAATTGCCGCCGATTTAATTCCATGGTTATCTCCTACTGGTTCTCTCTTTCAGGTTATTTCTTACGGGCCCGCTCGCTCTTGAGGTCGTTGAACATCGCAAAGGCCTTCTGCGGCGTCAGCATCTCATGCACGACGGCATGGACTGCCTGCACCATCGCCACGGGGTCTTCGGCCAAAAAGATGTTGCGGCCCATATCCACGCCCGCCGCCCCCTGATCTACGGCCTTATACGCCATCTCCAGGGCCTCCAGTTCGGGTAATTTTTTTCCTCCGGCGATCACGACCGGGATCGGGCAGCCCGCCACCACCTCGTCAAAGCCCTGCTCGCAAAAATAGGTCTTGACGAAATGGGCGCCCAATTCTGCGATCACACGCGTGGCTAATCCCAGGTAACGGCTGTCGCGGGTCATCTCCCGCCCGACCGCCGTAACTCCGAGCGTCGGCATGCCGAAGGCGTTGCCCTGATTGATCAGGTACGCCAGATTCGTCAGCGTCTCCTTCTCGAACGGCCCGCCGATATACACCTGCGTGGTCACCGCCGAGGCATTCAGGCGAATGGCCTCTTCGACCGTCACGCCGATCACCTCGTTGGACAGCTCTTTGAGGATCGTCGCACCGGTGCTGCACCGCAGGACCACCGGCTTGTTGGTCGTCGGCGGAATGCAGGTCCGCAGGGCACCGCGCGTACCCATGAGGCAATCAACATACGCGGCCAGCGGCGCGATCGCCAGGTCCATTCGCTCCAGGCCGGAGGTCGGCCCCATGATATACCCGTGATCGAAGGCCAGCATGACTGTCCGGCCAGTCTTCGGGCTGAAGATCCGGCTGAGCCGGTCCTTCATCCCCCAGTCCAGGTGCCCGCTGCCCTTGAGAAAGTACCCTTCGGTTTTTTGCGGAACACCGACGGAAAATTCTTTCGTCTCGACACTCGAATCCTTATCCGGCATGGGAACTGACTCCTTGCGCAAAACCCTGAAATAATAGTGATATGGAAGTCGCCCCGGCATCGGGGTGACCGATCGCTGCGGCGCCGAGATTTTTCGCCCGGCCGAACCGCGGCTGCATCGTCTGGGTGGCCTCGGCGCCTTTCGCCGCGGCCGTAGCAGCCGCCTGCAGGGCCACGGGGATATCCCGGCCTTGCTGGGCCGCGGCCGCAAGGGCCTCGACACCGGGAATGAGGGCATCGACCAAGGTCTTGTCTCCCACCTTGGCCTGCGTCAGTGTCGAAAGATTCTGCCGTCCGGCCTCAAACATCGCCGCCAGCGAATGTACATCCGCCAGATGATTAGCCGGGGCCTTCTCGGCCATTCCCGAAAAGAAACTCCCCAGCAGCGGCCCGGTCGCTCCGCCATCAACGCCCATGATCGCCCAGCCGATGTTGTTCAGCAGATCGGCCAGCGAACCGCTGGTCGTTTCGTCGATGCCCTTTCGCAGGCAACCCATCGCCCGCAACATCGTCGTGCCGTGGTCGCCATCGCNNATCGCCGCCAAACGAATCGAGCTTGGACAGGGTCGAGTGATTGGCCTGAATCAGCTCGGCGGCCTTTTGAAACATCGCCACAAAATCGCTATATCCGAGATTCATCTCTTAAAATTCCTATCGCACCGTATAGCCCGGGCTGTCGCATGGGGCATCCCACAGTTCGAGCATTTCCTTGTC
>PMBP01000113.1 GCA_003152975.1 Phycisphaerales bacterium
ACGATCGGCCGCTGCGAGCCGCTGCCCGGGTGGATGCCCAGGCCGGCGTTGTCTTCGCACACGCAGCCTTGCACCAGCACGTCGTTGGATTGCTGGAAGCTGATGCCGTCGCCGTTGTAGTTTCGGACCTGGCAATGGTCGATAACCGTGCCGAATCCGCGATAGAGGAAGATGCCGCCGCCGCGGCAGCCGTCGAGGTGAACATTGTGTTCTTTGTTTCCCTCGATGGTCAGGTGTTCGATGCGGACACCCTGCAGGTCATTGCCGCTGACGACGGGAAAAGCGGTCGCGGCCATGGCTTCGTCGCTGACCATGCAGTCGGCATTGAGGGGCCGGTCAATCGAAAGAATGTTGCCGTTGCGGCCGGTGATCCGCGCGACGGTGGCGTGGAAGTAGTTTTCTTTCGAGCTCCAGATCGCCACGCCGCAACCGACTTCGAATCCTTTCGGGTCTTTGACGGTGATTTGTTCTTCGCCGAAGTCGCCGTCGATAGCCAGGGGAGAAGCGACGCCGTCGGCCTTGCGAAGGACTGTCTGCCCGGGCGTGCCGCGGACGGTGACGAAGGGCCGCAGGTGGAGGGAATCGCGCATGAGGTAGTCGCCCGGGCCGATCTCGACCGTGCCGCCGCCAAGTCCGGCGACATAGTCCACGACCGCCTGCAGGGCGCGGTTGTCGCGGCCGAGAATGTCCGCGTCGGATTGCCCGACTTTGACGATGGGGAGATCCTTCATGGCCGAGTGCATCCGGGTCGGCAGTTGCCGTTCGTCGGGCCGGGGGGAATAGTCCGTTTCCTCGGTATCGGCCAGGAGGGCAAGGGCCGGGGCGAACACGATGATCCAGAACAGGATTTGCAGAATTTTCATGGCATCCTCATCAATCACGACCTTTAATCGTTATTATTATGCGAAACGGTTTCAGCATAAGGCAGTATAGCACAGGATCGGCCGTTTATGAATGAGGATGCCTGGGTGAGGTTAATTTTTAGGCACAGGCCATGTCATTCAGGCGCAGGCCCCAATCCCGTTCGTTTGTTCTGGATGCCGGGTCAAGCCCGGCATGACAACGGGGTTTGTTGGCTCAGGGGCTGTCGCCAAGAAATCTGGCCACACCCCTACGTCGCCGGCGGATGATTTTGTTTGTACCGAGCCGGGCGACGATGTACAGTATCCGACCGTTTGATTTCCGACCGAGGGGAATCGGGCGTGCGTGTGTGAAGGCATGATGGTTTTGGATGACGAAGGATCAACGATGGTCAAGGGAACGGTCGTTTCGGCCAAAGGGTTTCTGGCGGCGGGCGTGGCGTGCGGGATCAAGAAGTCGGGCAAGCCCGACCTGGCGTTGCTGGTGTGCCCCAAGGGCGCCACGGCGGCGGCGATGTTCACCACCAACCGGGTGGTCTCGGCGGCGGTGACGGTGTGCCGCGAGAATACGGCGGCCCGCAAGGTCTATGGCGTGGTGATCAACTCGGGCAACGCCAACACCTGCACGGGCACAAAAGGCATGGCTGATGCGCGGACGATGTGCCGCGCTCTGGCCGGGGAGCTGAAGGTCGGCGCCGGCGAGATCTTTTTGGCCTCGACGGGGATCATCGGCCACAGTCTGCCGATCGACAAGATCCGCGCTGGCCTGCCGGTGGCGGTCAAGCGGCTTTCCGATAGCCCCAAGGCCGGGATGGACTTTACGCGGGCGATCATGACCACCGATACCCGGCCCAAGACGGCGGTGCGGACGATCCGCCTTAACGGCAAGATCGTGACGATTGCCGGGACGACCAAGGGCGCCGGGATGATCGGGCCGAACATGGCCACGACGATCTGTGTGCTGACGACGGATGCGGCGGTCTCCAAGCTGTTGCTGGGCAAGGCCTTGCAGAAGGCCATCGGGCTGTCGTTGAATCGGCTGACGGTGGACGGCCATCAGAGCACCAACGATACGGCCATGATTTTGGCCTCTGGGGCGGCGGGGATTCCACTAATCGGCAAGTCGGGAGCGAGTTATCGGGCGTTCGAGAGGTCCCTGTGCGAGGTGGCCGACGATCTGGCCCGGCAAATGGCCTTGGACGCCGAAGGGGCGACGCGGATGTTCCGCGTGGAAATCGAGGGAGCGGCCAGCCCGGCCGAAGCGAACAAAGCCGCCCGCGCGGTGGCCGATTACGACCTGGTCAAGTGCGCCATCCACGGCGGCGACCCCAACTGGGGACGGATCATCTGTGCCATCGGCTCCTGCGGTGTGCGGCTCAATCCCGATCGGCTGACTTGTTGGATCGGGGGGGTGTGCGTATTCCGCAACGGCCAGCCGACGCGGTTCGACGCTCGGCGGGTCAGCAGGATCATCCGGCAAAAGGAGCATGTCATCCGGGTCCGGCTCGGGGCGGGCAAGGCGGCGGATTTCTGTTACGGCTGCGATTTGGGCTATGGCTATGTGGAAATCAACGCCGAATACCACACATAACCGCGTTAATAGACCTCTGGGCGTGGTTGTGACGGCCTCCCACAAAAAGTGGCGTGGAGAGGCGAAATTCGTTGACCGGGGGGGAGTCGGCGGATATACTATCGTGTTTGTGAATACTGACTTTATTGCAAGGATATTCCAATGACTGAAATGACGCAAATCCTGGCGTGGATGCCGGGTCCGATGGAACTGTTGGTTATTCTGGTGGTGTCGGTCCTTCTCTTTGGCCGCCGCCTGCCCGAAATCGCCCGGGGTATGGGCAAGAGCATCACCGAGTTCAAGAAGGGACTCAACGAGGCCAAGAGCGAGATCGACAAGGACGCGGATATCAGTGAGATCAAGAAAGAGATCCAGAGCACCGTCGATACGACCAAGGAAACTCTCAACAAAGATTAAGGAGGGTGGTTCCGGGTATGGCGAACCCGGGATCCAGGCCGGGTAGGGAACGGTTCTGACTCCTGCGACTCTCAAGAACGGGGAATGATGGCCGGTTTGCGACGCGTCATCCTGCAGTGTGCTTTGGTGTTGATCGTCCTGTTGATTGTTCTGTCCATCTATGGGGCGTTCCGGGGAGCAGAAGCGGCGCAGGTGTTTTTCAATTCGATCCCCGTTGGCGTCTATTGGGTCTTCTTCGCCGTTCTCCTGGCCGTTTCGATCGGGGTCTTTCGTCGTCTGCTGAAGGTTCCCTCGCTGCTGCTGATCCATGCCGGTTGCCTCTGCATCCTGTTTGGCGGCCTCTATGGATCCAAGTTGGTCATGCAATGGAGCGATCGGGCTGGTTTGACGGAGCCGTCGATGCGGTCGGGGCGGATGATCCTCTACGAGGGCGAAACGGACAACCGGGTTATGCTTTCGGTGGAGGATGCGTCGTTTGGAAAAGATTCATCGGGCCGAATCGGGATCTTTGAGCCGGACAAACCCGAGCCGGTCATGCTCAACGACGCCGACCTGCGGATCGGCAAATTGCCGTTTGCCGTGCGTTTGACGGATTTCCGGATCGTGTATTACGACGCTCCGCAGGTGATCATCGAGTCCGACGACAAGAAGGTCTGGCGGATCGGCGCCGAAGCGGGTCTTGAATATCCCCTCGGCGATCGGGGGACGGTGACGGTTCTCCGCGTTTTCCGAAACCTCAAGCTGGGCATGGAAAACGGCCGGATGGTCCCCTACGACCAGCCCGGCCCGGATTCCAATCCGGCGGTTCAATTGTTGTTCCGCGCCCCGGACGGAAAAGAGGAAAAACGATTCGCATTTGCGTTTGCGGGAGGCGGACATGGGACCGGTCCATGGTCGATCCAATACAGCCCGCCGGGAATGATCAAGGACTATTTCAGCGATCTGGAGGTCGTCGAGAACGGCCAGGTCGTCGAGCGCAAGACCATCGAGGTCAATGACCCTCTGTATCACGGCGGGTACTTTTTCTACCAGGATTCCTACGATACGAGGGAAATGCGATACACGGTTCTGCGGGTGACCAGCGCCCGCGGGCTGGTTTGGGTCTTTCTGGGATTTGCGCAGGTGGTCGTGGGATTGTTTTGGCATTTCTGGATTCCGCGGCGGAGGGGGATCTGATGGACTTGAAACCCACAGTTCAGGGCGGGATGATTTACCTGACGATGGCCTTCTGGGTCATCGCCTTGATTCTTGCCACCATTGGGTTGATCATTACCATCATCGGTTTGCTAAATAAGCGGGCCTCAAAATTTCAAAAACCGTTTTCTATCTTGACCCATATATTGTTTTTTGCAGGTTTCCTTATATCCCTCGTCGCTTGGATCTACAGATGGATCCATGTTCAGCATCTCCCCATGCAGAATTTGTTCGAGGTCTTTCTGACGCTGGGGATGCTGATCTGGCCGATTTGGCTCTTCTCCTGGCGTGTCTTAGGTATTCGTTCTTTGGTATCCGATATCTTGATTGGCTGGATCGTCCTATTTCCTGCAGGACTTGTGTTTTCCGCCGATCCCCAGCGTCTGCCTCCGGCCCTGCAGAGTTGGCTGTTCGCCCCGCATGTGGCGGTGTATATGATTTCGTATGTGTTCATGGCTAAGGCTATGGTTCAGGCGGTGTTGGTATATGTCTATGGTTTCTTTTCGGCGTCAGACAAACTGTACGCGCGAATGATCGAGGCCGAAAGGGGCACTTACCGGATGGTTCGCATCGGTTTTCCGCTGCTGACGCTGGGGCTGTTGCTGGGCAGCGTCTGGGGACAGCGGGCGTGGGGGGATTACTGGGGCTGGGACCCCAAGGAGCTGTGGTCGCTNNGGGTATTTTCATTTCCGCTTCCTATACGGCACGCGTCATCCCCGGATCAACAGCGTCTGGGCCGTGATGGGGCTGGTCTTTATCATCATCACCCTGGTGTGGGTCAACCTGTCGCGGATCTTTCCCGGTCTGCACAATTACGCCACATGACAGCGAATCCGGTCCCGAGTGCGCGATCCGGAGTTGATCGGGCGACGGAGGTCGGGTACAATAGCGACATGAAATTCGATTATCGCAGATACCGTTTTCACCGTGATCGAGCTCCGTTGGTCTATACCCTTCGGCCGGTGGGCGATATTGTGCGGGGGGGTGATTTGTGACTCGGCTGGTCGTGGCGACGCGAGCCAGCCGCCTGGCCCTTGCACAGACGCAATGGGTGATCGACGCCCTCAAGGCCACTCATCCCGGGCTGGAGGTTGCCATCCATACGGTGACTACGAAGGGCGATCAGGACGCCCGGACGGAATTGTGGAAGTTCACCAGCAGCGGCCTGTTCACCTCGCAGGTAGAACAGGCCATTCTGGAGGGGAGAGCCGACTTTGCCGTCCACAGCTTCAAGGATCTGCCCACGGAATTGACCGGCGGTCTGCGGATCGCGGCGATTCCCCGGCGGCACCCGCCGGAGGATGTTCTCGTGTGCGGCCGTGCGATTGCCGGCGTGGAAGGTTTGTGGCCCGGCGCCAAGGTCGGCACTTCCAGCCCGCGTCGGATTGCCCTGCTGCGAAGCCGGCGAAGCGATTTGGAGATCGTGACGGTCCGGGGTAATGTCGAAACCAGAGTGATAAAGGTTACATCCGGGCTGGTGGATGCGGTGGTTATGGCCCGCGCGGGACTGGATCGGATCGGCCTGTCGGATCGGATTTCCTGTATTCTGGATCCCATGCTATTTATTCCAGCGCCGGCACAGGGGGCGCTGGCCATCCAGTGCCGCGGCGACGATCCGGCCATGCCGGCAATCCTGAAGGTTCTGGACGATCCGGCCACACGGCTGGTCGTCGAGGCCGAGCGAATGGTCCTGTCGCGGCTTCATCCCGGCTGCCATGCCCCCGTGGGCGTCTATGCAAATCGAATCGACGATGCTATAATCCTGTCGGCGTTTGTCGCGGAGATGTCGGCCCGGCGGGTCCTGCGGCGGCAGGTTCGCGGCCCGGCGGCCCGATCGCTGGAGCTGGCCAACCGGTTGGCCGACGAACTGATCGGCGACGGCGCCGTAGAGATCCTTTCTCAAGTGGAAACCGATGAGTAATGCCAAGATCTATCTGGTCGGTGCCGGTCCCGGCGATCCGTCGCTGCTGACGCTGCGAGCGGTTGAGCTGCTCGGGCAGGCCGAATGTGTCGTCTATGACGGCCTGGTCGCACCGCAGATTCTGCGCTACGCCCGGCCGGGGGCCGAACTAATCAGCGTTCGCAAGCGGACCGGCGATAGTCCGGTCGATCAGCAGGACATCCACCAGATCCTTCTGGACCGAATCCGGCAGGGCAAGATCATCGTCCGGCTCAAGGGCGGCGATCCGGGTCTGTTCGGTCGCTCGGCCGAAGAGGTGGCGCTGTGCCTGGAAAACCAGGCGCCCTTCGAGATCATCCCCGGCATCACTTCGGCGCTGGCGGCGGCGGATTATTGCGGGATCTTTCTGACCGACCGCGAGGCCAGTTCGCAACTGATGTTCGTGACCGGACAGGAGGCCGCAGACAAGACCGACAGCCGGCTGGACTTTGCCAATATGGCCGCCTTTGGCGGAACGATTGTCTTCTACATGGCGATGACGCGGCTCGACCTGATCACCGGGGCCCTGATCCGTCACGGCAAGGATTCATCCATGCCCGTCGCCGTCGTCCAACATGCCAGCACCTCCCGGCAGCGATTGTTGCTTTCGAATCTCCAGGATGTGGCCGAGCAGTGCCGCCGCGATCGCATCGAGGCCCCGGCGATCGTCATCATCGGCCCGACGGCCCGCACGGAGGCCCGCAGAAACTGGTTCATGCGACGGCCCCTGTTCGGCAAGCGGATCGTCATCACGCGCGACCGGCAGGGAAACGATTCCTTCGGGGCGATGGTGTCGGCCCAGGGGGCCGAGCCGATCGCGTTGGACACCATTCGGATTCTCGATGGCACGCAGGACACGGAGGTTCAGCGGACGCTGGCAGGGTTGTCCGGTTACGATTGGATTTTCTTTACCAGCGCCAACGGTGTTCGGCGTGTCTTTGCGGCCCTGGCGCGGATGAACCGGGATGCCCGGGCTCTGGCCGGGCCGAAGATCGCCTGCATCGGCAGCGAATCGGCGGCCTGTCTGGCCGGGTTCGGGGTGGTTGCCGATTTTGTCCCGACGCGGTTTACCAGCCAGGCAATGGTCGAAGAGCTGTCGCAGCGCCAATCCTTTGCGGGAAAGAATATCGTCCTTCTGCGGTCGGGAATCGCGCCGGACGATCTGCCCCGGGCCCTGTCGCAGCTCGGCGGCATCGTGACCGACAGCCCCATCTATATGGTCCAGTCGCAGCGAAATGATCCCTCGGATATCCTTTCCCGCCTGGCCAGAAACAAGATCGATTGGATCACCTTCACCAGTTCCTCGACGGTTCGCTCGTTCTTTGAGCAGGTGCCGCTGGAACGGGTGCTGGCTTCCAAGGCCCGCATTGCGTCCATCGGTCCGGAGACGACGCGGCAATTGCAGTCATTGTCGGCCCGGATTGATCTGGAAGCAACGCGCCACACGATGGAGGGGCTCCTTTCGGCCCTGATGGAGATCGCCCCATGATCAACATCACCAAGCTCTATTGCGGCCGATCGGGCCAGTCGGACCCCCTGCGGTATCCCGAGCAGAGGAATGTCAAGCCGATCGCGGTGTTCAACTGCACAGCCCAGTGCAATCTTCGCTGCCTGCATTGCTACAGCTCCTCCGACGCGGCCAGTTCGGCCGAGGCGCTGTCCACCGGGCAGGCCAAGCAGCTCATCGACCAGGTCGCCGACTACGGCTGCCCGGTCATTCTCTTCAGCGGCGGCGAGCCGATGCTCCGCAAGGATCTCTTCGAGCTGATCGCCTACGCGGCAAACCGCAAGCTACGCACGGTCCTATCGACCAACGGCACGCGGATCGACCCGCCGGCCGCCGAGACGCTCAAGCGATTGAATGTCAGCTATATCGGAATCTCGCTGGACGGCCCCGAACCGCTGCACGACGCTTTTCGCGGACGGGCCGGAAGTTTTCGCGAAACGCTGACGGGCATTTGCAACTGCCGTGCGGCGGGATTGCGGACAGGCCTTCGCTGCACCCTGACGCGGAGCAACCACGACCATGTCGAGACGATCTTCGAGATCGCCGAGCAAAACGAGGTCCGGCGGATCTGCTTTTATCACCTCATCCGCACGGGACGGGCGACGGAGCTGCACGACCAGGCGATCACGGCCGAACAGGCCCGCAACGCGCTGGACCGGATTCTGGATAAGACCGAGCAGCAAGTTTCCGCAGATTGCGTCGAGGAGGTCCTCACCGTCGGCAACCACGCCGACGGCCCGTATCTGCTCCTGCGGCTGGGCCGGATGGGCAGCACCGCGATGGCCCAACAGGCGCTGGACCTGCTGCTCAAGTCCGGCGGCAACCGCGTCGGCCAGAACATCGCGTGCATCAGTTGGACCGGCGATGTCTATCCGGACCAGTTCTGGCGGAATTACCCGCTGGGCAATGTCCTGCAAACGCCCTTCGGCCGCATCTGGGACAATGTTGAAGACCCTGTGCTGAAAATCCTTCGCGACAAGGACCGGTACAAGGACCCCAAGTGCGCCCGTTGTCGGTTCTTTGCGATCTGCAAGGGCAATTACCGCTCGCTCTCCGGCAGGCCCGATCCGGGCGACTGGTGCAACGAGCCGGAATGTTATATTTCCGAACAGGAAATCTCCACTTCGAATGGATAGGAGTGCGATATGGCTTTTCCGAATACGCGAATGCGACGATTGCGGACGACCCCGACGATGCGTCGGCTGGTCCGCGAAACGACGGTGACCGTCGATGACCTGGTCTATCCGATGTTCATTTGCCCCGGCGAGAATGTCCGGACAGCCATCCCTTCGTTGCGTGATTGCTTCCACATTTCTCCCGACCGCATCGCGACCGACACAGCCGAGGTCGCATCGCTGGGGATTCCGGCGGCGCTGCTCTTTGGCCTGCCGCGCCACAAGGACGCTCGCGGCTCGGACGCCTGGGCCGCCGACAGCTCCGTCGCGCAGGCGATCCGGGCGATCAAAAAGGCCACGCCGGAGTTGCTGGTGATCACGGATGTTTGCCTGTGTGCCTACACCGATCACGGCCACTGCGGGGTCATTCGCAACGGTCGCATCGACAACGACGCCTCGTGCGGGCTGCTGGCCCAGATGGCCGTGGCCCACGCCCGTGCCGGCGCCGACATCGTCGCCCCATCGGACATGATGGACGGGCGCATCGGCGTGCTGCGACGGGCCCTCGACGACGAGGGGTTCACCGAGGTCGCGATCCTATCCTACGCGGCCAAGTACGCCTCCGCCTTCTACGGCCCGTTCCGCGACGCGGCGCACAGCGCCCCGGGCGCCGGGGACCGCAAGGGCTACCAGATGGACCCGGCCGCATCGCGGCAGGCGATCCGCGAGATCGAGCTGGATATCGATGAGGGCGCCGACATCGTTATGGTAAAACCGGCGCTGAATTACCTGGATATCATCCACGCCGCCCGCAGTCGCTTTGAGGTTCCCATCGCCGCCTACCATGTCAGCGGCGAGTACATGATGCTCCACGCCGCCGCCGACGCGGGCTATCTGGACCGGGACGCGGCGACGATGGAGACGCTGACGAGCATCAAGCGGGCCGGCGCCGACATCATTCTCACTTACTCGGCCAAGACCGCCGCGCGAATCCTGCGACCATGACGCACGGCCATCCCCATTCCGATTCCACCGGCGATACGGTCCGGCTTCCGCGGATCATCGCATTCGAAGTGACGCGACAGTGTCCCTTGCGCTGCCGCCATTGCCGTGCGGCCGCGACGACCAGCTCCACCGATGGCCTTTCCACCGAGCAGTGCAAACGCATCCTCAAGGGCATCGCCGATTTCCACAAGTCGATCATCATCTTCACCGGCGGCGAGCCGCTGGCTCGGGCCGACATCTTCGAGCTGGTCGAATACGCCCGCACGCTGGGCCTGCCTGCGGTGTTGGCCACCTGCGGCATGGATATGGACGCGGCCACCGCAATCCGCCTAAAACAGTCCGGTATATCGGCAATCTCCTTTTCCATCGACGGCGCCACCGCCGCCTCGCACGACGCCTTCCGCCAGACCCCCGGCGCCTATGACGCGGTCCTTGCCGCCATCGAGGCCGTCAAAGCCGCGGGCCTTCGCTTCCAGATCAACACCACCGTCACTCGGCTCAACCTCTCCGAAGTCGGCGCGATCTCCGATCTGGCTACCCGCCTGGGCGCGGCGTGCTTCAATCCGTTTATTCTCGTTCCCATCGGCAGGGGGGATGCGATCCGCGATCTGCTGCTGGGGCCCAAGGACTACGAAGACCTGCTGGGCCGCCTGGCCGATCTTCGCCGCGACAGCCCCATCGAGGTCCGCGTCACCTGCGGGCCGCAGTTTGCCCGCGTCGCCCGCCGCAAGAAACTTCCCAATGCCGAGATCATCCACGGCTGTCTGGCCGCCACAGGCTTTGCCTTCATCAGCCACACCGGCCGGGTCCAGACCTGCGGATTTCTGGAGACTTCCGCCGGAAATCTCGTCGAGCAGGATTACGATTTTGGCCGCCTCTGGCAACACTCGCCGCTGCTGGTATCCCTTCGCAAGAACGAATACCGCGGCGCCTGCGGGGGTTGCGGGTATCGCACCGTCTGCCGCGGCTGCCGGGCTCGGGCGCTGGCAGTGCTGGGCGATGTCCTGCACGAAGACCCGATCTGCATTCTCGCCCACAATCGCCCGGAAGAAAAGGTGTCAGGCACCTTTTTATCGCGATCTGCCGAACTGGATTCCGGCCTGCGCCGGAATGACATGGATAGCGGCAATGAACTGGAGGGCTGCCACCCGGGTACAAGTGAGCCGCTCAGCGAATTCCACAAGCGGCTGCTGACGGTCCTGCAGGATCCGCTGCCGTTGTGCCGCCGGCCGTTTGAGCGGCTCGGGGAAATGCTCGGCAACACGGAGTCCGCCGTCCTCGGCCAGGTCGTCGCCCTCAAGTCTGCCGGCTGGATCCGCCGCTTTCGCGGGCAGGTCAACTACCGGGCGCTGGGCCGCACGGCCGTGCTGGTCACCGCCGCCGTCCCCGACGATGCGCTTGCCGCCGTCGGTCGGCTCGTCAGCGATTTGCCGGGCGTGTCGCACAACTACACCCGCCGCCACCGCTTCAACCTCTGGTTTACGCTGCAGGGTACCTCCGAAGTCGATATTGAACGCCAACTGGCCGAGCTATCCGGACAAACCGGAGTCATATTTCATCCGCTCCCGGCATTGCGGCTGTTTAAGCTCGATGTTCGCTTCAATTTGGTCGATTCCCAAACGCATCCCGCTGAATCATCCGAGTTCCTGGACCTGAACTCTCCCGTTACGGCCGTATCGCTATCCCCCATCCAGAAGACGATCCTGACGGCGATCCAGCAAGAATTGCCGCTGGTCGAGCAGCCCTTCGACCGCCTGGCCCCGGTCGATCCGGAAATCGCATTACTAACTCTTCAATCACTTCAAACTCTCGGCGTCCTGCGGCGAATCTCGGCCGTCGTGGATTATCTCCGCCTGGGTTTTACCGCCAACGCCATGTTCGCCGGCAAGCTCCCCGATGATCAGATCGTTCTGGCCGGCACCGACCTGGCCCGCTGTGCGCTCGTCAGCCACTGCTACCACCGCCGACCCTTCCCCGAGCTGGGGTGCAATCTCTTCGCCATGTTCCATGCCCGATCCGCCCCGGCTATCACCGAGGCCGTCGAATCCTTTGCCGCCCGCTGGAAATCGGATCCCTGTGCCCTTCTGGATACCGTCGCCGAACTCAAAAAGCAGCCCATCTCCCACCGGTTTGATGAGGAATGAGTGATGCAGAGTGTCTTCGCCGGGAGTATGAATCCATACGGTGGCTACTTGAATATTGACGATAGGCCATTCACTGGAAGACAGGATCGGAGACCGTTTTGATTTCTGCCTCTCATAATCGGAAAAGCAGGCGGTTGCCGGAAGGCCCTCGATCTCAATTTTCAATAGTCAATATTCAGTAGTCAATTACTTCTTGTATGCCTGCTTGGGGTCGTACACCTTTTCGGCGATCCGCTCCAGCTCGGTGGTGCTCCCGGCCTTCACGGCCCGGTAGAAGCAGGACTGGTATCCCACATGGCATTGCCCCTGGTCCACCCGCACCTTCAGAATCAGGCAATCCTGATCGCAATCGACCAGAACCCGCTCGATCTTCTGCGTGTGCCCGGATTCCTCGCCCTTGCGCCACAGCTTCGTGCGGCTTCGGCTAAAGTACACCGCCTGGCCCGTTCGCAGCGTCAGCTCCAGGGCCTCGGCGTTCATGTAGGCCACCATCAGCACCTGGCCGGTCGCCGCATCCTGGGCGACGGCGGTGACAAGGCCGTCTTTGTCAAACTTCGGGACCAGCTCCAGTCCCTCTTCTATTTTTTCATTGGCCGCCACAAGCGTCTCCCGTCGTCAAAGGGGTCTTTCGAATTTCGCGGATTCCGAAAGGTTATCGAAATCCAACGCCCTTTTCTATCATATTCCCATGGCTTTTGCCATCGTTTTCTCGGTGATACGGGGATGCCGAATATTTCATGACCCTCTTTTCATGTAACAAAACGCGGATATACTGGTCTTTTAGAATAAGGATCGAATGGTCGATCCATTCTACAACTGGTTACTCAGAACTGGAGGTTGATTATGAAATCGTTGAAGAGATTCGCGGCGGGATGGGTGTTCTTCGTACTGGCAGGGGGGCTGGCCCTCGCCCAGGGGCCGTCTGCGGCCGAGAAGCTCTCGTCCCGCCTGCCGGAGGGGACGATCGGTTTTGCCGCCACCGGCGGCTTCGAGCAGCTCAAGCCCGCGTTCAATCAGTCGTCCCTCGGTCAGCTCTGGAACAACCCGGGCGTCCAGGCGTTCTACGCCCAGACCCGCGATGCCATCGTGGCCAGGATCAAGCTGGAAATCGCCAAGTCAGGCGATCAGGGGGCCGAGTCGCTCGTTTCGATTTTGCCCAAGCTGGTCGAGGAGATCATCCAGTGCCCGGTGGCCGTCGGATTCGTCGAGGTCCCGGCCCAGGATTCCACGAAGATGCCGTTCGGGGTCATGGCCATCGTAGAGGCCGGAAAGCGAAAAGAGAAAATTCAGCCCTTAATTGACCAGATTGAAAAGCTGGCGGGCGACGCGATCGTCGATAAGACGATCGGCGACATGTCGCTTCGTACCGTCAAGGATTCCGGCGATGTCCCGGTCGTCTGGGGCTGGTATAAGGATTCGTTTGTCCTGATGGTCAACAACGCCTCCGGCGACTGGCTCGGCGGCCTCAAGACCCCCTCAGGCAAGCCCAGCCGTCTGGCCGGAGTGCCGGGCTACGGCGATCTGTTCGCGCTGTACTGCGACTTTCAGAAGATCGGGGGGATTGTCACGCGGGCTGCGGAAGCCGACGGCAAGAAGGAGAAACGGGACCAGGTCCGCAAGGTTCTGGATACCCTGGGCCTGCTAAAAGTTCAGTCCCTGACGGCCCGCGTGGGATTTTCCGGCAAGGACATGATCATGGACAAGTGGATCCAGGTCCCCGCCCCGCAGACCGGACTCTTTTCGGCCCTCAAGCCCGTGGATATGAAGCTGCTGGCCCGCACCGACGCCCGCTCGATGACCACGGCGACCTGGAATGTCGATTTGGCGATCCTGTATGATGTAATCTTCAAGGCCATCAACGCCGTCGCGCCCGAGGCCGAACAGCAGGACATCCAAAAGGCGATCGCCGATGTCGAGACCCAGGCCGGAATCAAGATTCGCAATGGCCTGCTGGCTTCCATCGACGGATCGATGGTCGTCCAGTCGTATCCGTCGCTGGTGATTTCGGAAGTTCCCACCGGGGGATTTGCCCTGGTCGCGGGTTTGAAGGATGCGGCCCTCTTTGAACAGCAGATCAATGCCCTGATCGAACGGTTCGGCAAGGATCTCAAGCCGGAGGTTCTGCAGATCCGGACGGGCAAACTCGAAGGCGGCCAGTCCCAGACCTTCCTGATCAGCCCGGCCCTGTCTCTGGTGCAGATCGTTCCCAACTGGACGGTCGCCGACAACCGGCTGATCCTGACCACCAATCCCAACCTCACGACGATTATTCTCAAGCAGTACGTCGCCGACAAGCCCGCCTTCGCCTCGCTGGGTGACGACAAGGCCTTCCAGACCCTCACGGCCAAGTTGCCTTCGGGGATCGCGTGCTTCAAGTACAGCGACACAGCCGTCAGCGCCAAGCAGGTTTACCAGCAGCTCCAGCAGGTTTGGCCCATGGCGATGGGAATCGCGTCCGGACAGGGGCTTGCCCTGCCGGTGTCGTTGCCCGATATCCAGGAGCAACTCAAGGGCCTGGGCAAGAGCGTTGCCTACGGCTATCTCGACAATGACGGTCTCCATGGGCATTATCAGGGTAGTGGACTGGAGGCGTCCGCCGGTGGCTCCGTGGCTGGCGGGGCGATAGCGGCGGCGGTCATGTTGCCGGCGTTGGCCAAGGCCAAAGGCCAGTCCCAGCGGGTGGTCTCCATGAACAACCTCAAGCAGATCGGCATGGCCTGCCACATGTATGCCAACGATAACAAGGAGGAATTCCCGCCAAACCTGGAGGCCCTGGTCAAGTACGATCTGACCGACAAGGTTCTGGTCTCGCCGCGAAAACCGGCCAACCATTCCGGCCCCAGCTATATCTATATCGCCGGACAAAAGACCTCCAGCCCCATCGAGAACATCCTGGCTTACGAAGAACCCTCCTTCGCCAAAGACGGCATGGTCAATGTGTTGTTCCCGGATGGCCATGTCGAGGCGATGAAGGCGGACAAATTCCAGGAGGCCCTCAAGAAAACTTACGAACAATTGGGCCAGCCCATGCCAGAACAATCAAAGTCAAGCGGGGACGCCAAGGCCCCCGTTTGACCGGCTCGAAGAAACCCGAAAACAAAATAACCCCCGGCGAACCTTGCCGGGGGTTATTTTGTTTCTCGGGGTATGTTTTGTCGTGATCAAAAGTTGTCGCAATGTCCCTGGCAGATCTTGTCTCGCCGATTCTGGCGGACCGTCTCCATCGGCTGGATGCGGCTGTACTGCCCGCTGGCCATCTCCCAGACGCCCGGCGAGGACGCCTCGTGCGGGGTTTGTCCGTTGGTGGTCCACTGCGAATACGGCTCGGGGTACGCGATGAGCATCCCTTCGAAGTTCCGGATCACCGTGTGCGTCGGGCTCATCGAGACGACATAGTTGGGCAGTATCGGGATCTTGCCGCCGCCGTGCGGAGCATCGACCACGAAGGTCGGGATCGCGATGCCGCTGACCCGCCCGCGAAGGTATTCCATGATCTCGATGCCCTTGGACAGCGGGGTACGGAAGTGCTCCACGCCCCGGACCAGGTCGCACTGGTACAGGTAGTACGGGCGNNAGCAGCACCGACTGGTTGCCCATCGGGATTCCCGCATCCACCAGCTTGCGGCAGGCCTCCGCCGATTCCGGCGTGATCTCCTGCGGGTGGTTGAAGTGCGTGTTGATCCAGATTGGGTGATATTTGCGGAGCATGTTCGTCAGATCGTCGGTGATCCGCATCGGCAATACGACCGGCGTGCGGGTCCCGATCCGGATGACATCCACCGTCGGGACCTGCCGCAGGTGCGACAGGATCATCTCGAGCTGCTCGGTCCCCATCACCAACGGATCGCCGCCGGAGATGATGACATCGCTGACTTCGGGGTGCTTGAGCAGATATTCGACCACCTGGGTCAGACGCCGCTTGGAGATGCTGCTCTCGCGGGTTCCCGCGACGCGCTTGCGGGTGCAGTGCCGGCAGTACATCGAGCACATGGTCGTCGCGATCACGAGGGCCCGGTCGGGGTAGCGGTGGACCAGGCCGGGGACCGGCATGTCCTCCTCCTCTTCCAGCGGGTCGGCGTGGAGGTAGGCGGGGTCGCAGAGTTCCTGCACCTGCGGCACGCTCAACTGGAACACCGGGTCG
>PMBP01000443.1 GCA_003152975.1 Phycisphaerales bacterium
AAAACCCAATGAAAAAGGCATTTATCCGATCACCCAGGGACAGGGCCAGGCTGAGGCGATGGCCGTATTCGTTCGGTCGGGATCGTATATCCTGATTACCGAACCCCAGAATGGCGAAGCCCTGCTGGGCATCATGGCAGATGTAAAGGCCAAAAAATCGACGAATCTGGCCGGCGCTCTTGATGCGATGACTGCCGGTACGGCGGCCAAAGAACCCCTGTGGGCCTACGCGAATTTCAAACAACTCAACAAGGCCTTCGGCGAGGATATCCAGAACGGCCTCAAGGAAATGAGCGGCGAAGTCGCTAACACCGGTATGATGGATCCGGCCACGGCTAAGTCGTTGGACATGGTCATGCAGATGGTTAAGGTGGCCATGGATCAAAGCGACTGGTTGTCGCTGTCATTGCGGCCTTCAGCGGAAACCCTCGTGGCCTCGATGACGATAAAGGCCATCGCGGGAAGCGATATGGCCGGTTTCTTTATTGATTCTCCCGCCGGCAAATTGCCGCTGGAGTATTTCGAGGATGGGGCCATGATGAACGCCGCATTCCGGATGAATAAGGAATCCTGGTCCAAGGCCAACGATTGGATTCTGGAGATTATGGGCGCATCCGCCGATGAAGCCACCAAGGCTGACATCGCCAAGATCAGGGTGCTGTCCGTCAAGTCCTGCAACACGATGGGGGACAGCGGGGCCTTTACCGCCAAGATCACCGGCGGTTCCCCTTCCTTCGCGGGCAAGATGGCCATCGCCATCAAGGATGAGGCGGCTTTCCGCCAGTTGATGAAGGAAAGTGCCGAGCTGGCCCAAGCCGGCTCGTTCAAGCGGCTCTATGGCGCCTTCGGCATGAAGGCCGACTTCACCCTCAAGCCCGAGGCGGCCGAATACGCCGGCGTCAAGATCGATCAGGCCAAGTTGACCATGGAAGGCATGGGCAATGAACAGACCGACAAGATGATCAAGGCCATGTATGGCGATGGATTCGATTATCGTTTCGCCGTCGTCAAGGGAATGTGTCTGGGCACCTTCGGTGACAAATCCGAGGCCGGTATCAAGGCGATGATCGATGATTCCAAGGCCGGCAAACCCAAGACGATTTCCGCTGAGACCAAGACGGCCCTGTCTCTGCTGCCGGGAGCCGAGAAGCAGGACTTCTTCGCGACCTACAACTATGTCAAAGCACTGTCGATGGCCGGTCCGATGTTGCAGGCCATGATCCCCGGCGGGGCCGCTCCGAAGATCAACACAGAGTCCAAGAGTTGCCTGGTCTTTGCCGGCTCGATGGGCAAAGGCGCGATGTCGTTTGATATCGCCGTCCCGAAGGCCCATGTAATGGAAATCAAGTCCGCCTTCGAGCAGATGATGCAGCAGATGCAACCGGCGTCTACCCCGCCCGGACCGGCAACAACGACCGGTGAGTCCAAGACCGTCGAGGTCAAACCGGAAAGCAAATAATCACCAATCCGAGTTATCTGAAGCAATGTAAAGGGCGGCCGGTCGGTCGCCCTTTTTTAATGGATTCGGACGATTCGCCGATTACGGCATCGGCGGTTTCTTGCGGCCGAACAGTGAAAACCAGCGCTCTTTCGAAAAGGTGTGCAGGTTCTGGCCGGCGTTCAAAACCGACTCCCCCGCAGAGACGGCCGCTTGAAGGGGAACCTTCACAAAGCTGGAAACCGTTGTCCCGGTCTCGTTGATGGCCGAAACGATCTTGTCCATTGTCTCGCGGGAGCTGTCGCCAACCTTCCGGAGGATCGCCGGCAGGATATCCTTCTGAAAGGTATCGCGAACATCAGCATAGAAGGCGGCAACCTGCGAACCGAGGGCGGAAGCGGCCGAGCGGCGGTCCCAGCGGCGAATGGCCTTGCAGCGATCCAGGGCGGCATGGCCGGCGACGGCCGTGAGAAATCCGGCCCCCATGCCCTGTGCAATGTCATCGAGAAACCGGCCGACGCCCGGTACCTTGGCACAAAGGCCTTCGAGCAGGTTCTTGCCCATGCTCAGGAAATTCACAGCCGCAACGAGGGCCAGGATGTCGCGGTAGATCGCAAGCTGTTCCCGCAGGCGGGGTCGATGATTGTAGGTGCGGATCACCTCGGTAATCATCACCGTATTGCGATAAAAAACCATCCACAGATCGACCGCCCTCCAGGGACTCAGCGTCACGCCGATCATGACATCCCGCATGGCGGTTCGGACATGGCGCCGGGCAAGACCATCGAGATGTTCCACCAGCGGCTGTACCGCCTCCGCCTCGGCCGTGTTGATCGCGGCAAGAAGCCCTTCTTGGTCACCAGCCGATTCCATTGATGTTTCCAACTGTGCCCGGCCGGTTCTGGCCGTCTGTCGCTGGTCAGAGTTCAAAGCGGGATTGTCCGACAGCCGGTCCAGATACCTTTGCAGATACCGCCCATAGCGATGAAGTTCTCTGGCCGAGGCCTCCGGCATTTCCGGCAAAATCGGCGGGACCAAAAGCAGTGGTCTGCAGATCAGCACCCACACCAGACGCCCCACAAGCCACAACCCCAACCCCGCCAACCCGATCCCAAACGCCCATCCGGCCGCCGGGTGCAGTGCATACAGCGTCTGCCCGGCCCGAACGACCTCCACCAGAAAGAACAACCCCGCAAAGGCCAGAAGGACCAAGGCCGCCGTCCGCACCGTCCGAATTGTCGAAGACCACATCGCTATCTCCCGATTAAACTCGATTGACTTCCCATTCCTGCCATTGTAGAGCCGACCTTACTGGCAAACAAGGGCAGAGAATCTCCTTTTGATAGTCGCAGGATTGACGAACTTGTTACGGCCCTCTACACTATGGCCGGAATCAGGAAAGCCAGTTGTTAGAATCAAAGGATCATAAACCATTGCAGGCCATAGAGATACGCGATTGCGGTTTGATGCCCTATCGGGAGTCGCTGGCCCTTCAGCAGGATTTGTGCCGTCAGCGGCAGGCCGACCAGATCGGCAATGTGGCTTTGCTGGTCGAGCACCCAGCCGTCATCACGCTGGGCGTCCGCCAGAAGGACAACCGGCTGCTGACCGACGAACCGCAGCTTTCCCGGCTGGGCATCGAAGTGGTTTCCATCCGCCGAGGCGGCGCGGCGACCGCGCACAACCCCGGCCAGATCGTCTGCTACCCGATCGTCAAACTCAAGGAACTCGGGCTGGGGGTAACGGATTTCGTTCATCGTCTCGAAGACGCCGGGATCGAGCTGCTGCGGCGGTTCGGCCTTGAAAGCGGCACACGAAAAGGATATCCCGGCATCTGGGTTTCCGACCGCAAGATCGGCTCGATCGGTGTGCAAGTTCAGAAGTGGGTAACCATCCACGGCATCGCGATCAACATCTGCAACGACCTGAACATCTTCGAAGCGATCGTCCCCTGCGGACTGGAAGGCGTCGTGATGACCTCGCTTGAAAAAGAGACCTGTAGGATATATAATATGGGGAATATCAAGGCCGAACTCGGACGGATCTGCTCGGACTTTTTCGGAGAACGACCATGAGCGGACCTCGGCGACTTCCCCCCTGGCTCAAACGACGGCTCGGGGCCGGCGATACTTTCCAACAAACCTCGGCCACGCTGGAAAGCCTGGGTCTTGAAACGATCTGCACCAACGCCAACTGCCCCAACCGCGGAGATTGCTGGTCCCGCGGCACCGCGACGGTCCTGATTCTCGGCAATATCTGCACGCGAAACTGCCGATTCTGTTCCGTCGGCCACGGCAAGCCCGAATCTCCGAATCCGGATGAACCGAAAAAAGTGGCCGAGATGGCCCGACGGATGGCCCTCAAATATCTGGTGATCACCAGTGTCGATCGGGACGACCTGCCTGATGGTGGCTCTGGACATTTTCGAAATGTAATCCTGTATTGCCGCAGGGAATTGCCCCAGTTGCAGTTTGAGTTGCTGGTGCCCGATTTCCGCGGATGTCCGGACCTGGCAATCGAAAGTCTTACGCCGGCGGCGCCGTTCGTATTCGGACACAATGTGGAAACGGTCCCCTCTCTCTACGAGAAGGCCCGGCCCGGCGGCGATTATCACCGTTCGTTGGAATTACTGCGAATGGCCAAAGCCACCTGGCCGCATCTGGATACAAAGTCTTCCCTGATGCTCGGCCTGGGCGAGCGGGACGACGAGATCCAGGCCGTCCTGAAGGATCTGCGGGCCGTCGGTTGCGACCGTCTGGCCATCGGGCAGTATCTTCGTCCATCCAAAGAAAGTCTGGAGGTGGTCGAATACATCCCGCCAGAGAAATTCGACGCCTGGGCCGACATCGCCCAACACATGGGCTTTCGCTGGGTCATGGCATCGCCGTTCACCCGAAGTTCCTACCATGCCGAATTGCAGGACACGGATAAAGAGCCGTAAGATGCCCGGCCTGTATCGGGCATGATGGCCTCGATCACCGTAGGATTCAAATATCTTACAACGGGTCCAAAGCAGCGTTATTGGACTCGCCCATCGATTCACAATCTAAAACCATCGTCATCTCTCACAGTTTGTTATCGGACTCCTGGCCCCGATATCCGGACTTTTCCGGAGCGATGCCGAGGGATTTACTCACAAGCCGTTTTCGGTTATACTATACAGACGCATCGAATCATTCGATGCGGGGGGAATCGTATGTTGACTGTTCTATCCATCCTCGCCCACGGTGGTGCCCAGCATCGGGAAACAACCCGATCGAATCGGTCTGTCCAAACCGGCCGTTCGTTCGAAGTCCCTGCCGGCAAACGGACGGAGGATTCCGAATTCCTCTGTAAATCCCTCCCTTGCACTCTTCGCTCTTCCTACGAGCAGTTTTCCCTTCTGGCCGGTTTCGGCCCGTTCTGCAGCTGAATTATCGGTCGTTGGCGCTCCCGATTTCCGATTTGTCCGCGGCGCCGATTATTTCGTAAGCTTTAGTACATTGTGCCATCAGTCTGTGTCCTGTCCTGATGATGCAATTTTTGGAAGGGAGAAAACTATGAAAACGATACTGATAAGTCTGTCTATGGTTATGGGCTGCCTGTTGGTCAACAGCAATGCCGGGGAGACCTATTATGTTTACCCCCTGGATGCTGATCATACCCTCATGATCCAGGATGCGATCAATTCCTCGGTCAACGGCGATGTGGTTATCGTCGCTCCCGGGACTTATTACGAAGGTAATATCAATCTGTCCGGCAAAGCTCTTACTGTCCAAAGCACAAACCCCAACAACCCTGCCATCGTCGCCGCCACCATCATTGACTGCGGCGGCCTCTTTAACGGGTTTTATTTCGAGAACGGCGAGAGCGTAACGACCGTTGTGGATGGATTTACGATTACCAATGCCGGGGGATTCTCAGGGGGCGCTTCGGTTTGTATGTTTGGCAGCAGCCCTACGATTCGGAACTGCGTCATTCGCAGCAATACGGCCCTATGGGACGGAGCCGGACTTTACTGTGATCTGGAAAGCAGC
>PMBP01000495.1 GCA_003152975.1 Phycisphaerales bacterium
TCCCCCGCTTGGGCCGTAACCCCAATTACGGCTGTACCCCCATCGAGGCAACCCGCCAAGCAGAAGCATGATAATGACAATAAGTAGTATTAATCCCATACCATATTCCTTTCCATTATTGTTTGATCCATCCGGAAACCGCCGCCTGTCTGACTCAACAGCCCGAACCTTTCTGCGGCAGGGCCGACAACCCGCCAGTCCATAATGCCCATCATACCCTGAGTCGAGATGCGCTGTAAATCGGGGGCGAGTCTGTATTTGGTGTCCGTCAAACTCCCTACGGCCCTGTCCGGGGAGAACCTTCCCCGGCGATCTCGATGCAGATCGCATGAATGTCGGAAGGGTTCGATTCACTCGGCCAGCGCGCGTCGGCCTTGCTCGGCGGTGGCCGCATTGAGGGAGATATTGCCGCCGTCGGCAATGATTTGCTGGCCGTCTCGCGAGAGCAGAAATCGCAGGTACTCCGCCGCCGGTCCACCGAGCGGTTGGCCCGGGGGCTTGTTCACGCAGACATAGAGGAACCGGATTAGCGGGTACTTGTGGTCGCGGATATTCTCCTCCGTCGGAGCATAGAATTGTCCATCGGCCCCGGCCAGCGGGACGACACGCACGCGCTTACAGGCATAGAAGATGCTGGCAAATCCGATCGCTCCGGGATCGGCGGCAACGCCTTGCACAATCGACGACCCTCCCCCATCTACCCGCAGGGACAGCCGAAATGCGCCTCCATTGAGCGCCTGCTGTTGAAAGATCTGGTGGGCACCATCCTCTGGGCCGTACCCGTACAGCGTGATCCGGCGATCGGCCCACTCTGCCGTCAGTCCGGCCTGGTCCCAGGTCTCAATCGGACTAACGCCCGGGTGCTGCGTCTGGGAGAAGATACCCTCCAGTTGCTCCAGCGTCAGCCCGGTCACCGGATTGCCCTTCTCGACATAGATCGCCAGGGCATCGGCGGCCACCTTGATCTCGGTGGGTGGGTACCCGTACTTCGTCGTAAACGCCTGAATCTCCTCAGATGTCAGCGGCCGGCTCATCGGCGCCAGGTCGGCCCGGCCCTCCAAAAGCGCCGCGGGGCCGATGCTGATCGGGCTGGCGGTGACCTGCAGACTCACGCCCGGGTACATTCTTCGGAACTCGGCCGCGATGCGCGCCACGAGATTGGTGGTCGTGGAGGTGCCGATGCTGGTGATCTTCCCCGCCAGACCCACCACCGGTTCATAGGGTGGCAGCTCAACGGACACGATACGCGTGCTATTCGCCTCATCTGCGGCAACCGGGAGAACGGTGCCAGCCGTTTGGACAACCGGGTTCCTTTCGCTGAGCTCATTGCTCCGTGGTAATATAGAACAGCCGCTCATGACGGCACAAACTACGGCCATGGTCATCAACTCGTGTAGCCGCGTCATTGGGTTTTCTCCTTTCCGCCCGCGACACCGGCGTTTTCCGCGACAATCCTGAGCCGCCGAACGACCAGAAATACCGCCGCCAGACAGAGGACGAACAACGCAAACAGGATGCCGATCGCCACATTGACCCGTCCGAAGGCGTCGTGTACCACCTGTTGGCTCTGCTCGGCCGCCAGTTTGATCCGCTCGTCGGCCGACTGGCTGACTTGCTGAATCCGGCGGTCCCATTCCGACGACCCGAGCAATTCGCTGGACGACTTGAGCATGTCGTTCATCTTTCCCGCAGCCAACGCCAACTCTTTGACGGCCTCCGTGTACTCGCGGATGTCGAACGGACGAGACAGCTTACTGTCCATACTGTCATACCGGGCGACCAGACCGGTTGCCGACTTGAACATTTCGTTGAGCGACTGGCTCGTCGGTCCCATCGAGACGACCAGGTCGTTGGCCTCGCTGATGACGGCCCTGACATTGGTGACCATTGCATCCGCCTGTTTCATGCGGTCGTCGAGGGCGATGAAGAGGTCCTCCTTCATCGTATCCGCCTGCCAGCGCAACAGGGTGGGTTCGCGCTTGAACATATAAAACATCCGCTCCGAGAGCAGGCGTGCCTCATCCATCGCCTGGCCCTGCCGCCCGACATTGGCATAGAACCCCCCGGCGGCGAGCACCTCGGAGTTGGCGGACTTGCCTCGGCCGATGGCGAAGTTGGAAAAGCGCACAAACGACGCCCGGTCCATACCGGGGTTGTGCCGCCGCCAGTCCCAGAGCAGGTAGTCCAGCAGGTCGATCTGGTCCGGCCGGAGTACCTGGGCCGCCAATGCCCAGGCCTCCACTCGGCCGTGGTGCAAAGCCCGGATCAGCAACTCTTCACGGCCCGGGAAAACCTCGGCGACCCTGTCGTCGTCGATCCACACCTGACTGACCAGCGTGGTCACGACCACCAGGTCGAGCATGCGGGTGAAGGCGTCGGCGTTGCTGGCAATGTCGTAAATATTCGTGGCGCAGTCCACCATCAGCACCTGCGCTTCGCGGCGCTGCACCGGGTCGGGATTGTCTTTCTTAAGGGCGTCGCAGGTGGAATAGAGAAGACCGACATAGCGGTCGGCAAAGGC
>PMBP01000383.1 GCA_003152975.1 Phycisphaerales bacterium
TCACCGCCTGGGTCTATACCCGCGCGTTCAACGGGGCCGCCCCGTACCAGTTCGGGACACTGGGTCCATGCGGGCAGGATTTTTCCAATAGGACCATCAGTTATGGTGTCTGGCGGATTGAATACTACTGCACTTACTATGATGTCACGATCGACTCCGATAGCAAGTGGGTTCATTTTGCGCATGTCTTTGACGGTTCCACAACGCGATACTATGCCAACGGCCAGCTCATCGTGAACTGGAACCACGGCGGTCTGAACACCACCGACGGTTATTCCCTGGCCTTCGGACGATGGGGTACCACCTATTTCAACGGCATGGTCGATGACATCCGCCTGTACAACCGCGCCCTGACGGATGCGGAAGTCCAGACCATTACTTTCGGCGGCGAGGTATCTGACGGGCTGATGTCCTACTGGCCTCTCAAAGAAGGGACTGGCACCACGGCTACGGATATTGTCGGCGGAAACAACGCGACCTTCGTCGGCGACACGGCATGGGTTCCCTCCGACCTGATGACTTCCATTCAGCCCGACCTGCATATCCGCACCGACAACGAACTGACCTACACCGGAGACGATATCTACAACAACTTGTCCGCCCAGAGCAAAACCCAGTTCACCGGTCCCAGTATGACGATGATCTACGATGTCCTGCTGCAGAACGATCGCGTGACAGTGGATCGTTTTGCCCTGCAGGCCACCGGCGGCGACGCCAACTGGATCGTGAAGATCCTGGATCTGTCCACTCAGACCGACATTACCAACACCATCACCACGACCGGATGGATTTCCCCGACGATGAATCCCAAAGGTCAGATTCCCCTGCAGATCCAGATCCGCCCGGCCAACGGATTCTCTACCCAGGGGGCTTCCAGGGCCGTCACCCTGTCGGCCGTATCCATTAGTGACCCGAACAAGAGCGATACCGTCAAGGCTTCGGCCATATTCTCGAAAACCCTGTTGCCCGTCCTGAAGAAGACCTACACCACCAATGCCGACTTCGACCTCGGTCAACTCGCCGGCCTGGAACACAATACTGTCGCCAACCAGCTCCAGCCGAATTCCATCTCAACCACCCTGCCGTTTATCTGGGTCCCGAACAGCAACCAGGGAACGGTATCCAAGGTGGATACCCTGACCGGGCGCGAACTGGCTCGATACCGGACATGCCCTTCCAATCTCAACGGCCAGCCATCGCGAACTACGGTCGATCTGTACGGCAACTGCTGGGTCGCCAATCGGCAGATCGGTACGGTGGTCAAGATCGGCCTACTGGAAAACGGCCAATACATGGATCGCAACAACAACGGGAAAGCGGACACCTCGCAGGATCTCAACGGTGACGGGGACATCACCGGCAACGAACTCCTGCCGTGGGGATCGGATGAATGCGTGCTGTGGGAAGTGGTCGTGATCCCCGGCCGCGAGGGGACCTATAACCCCGGCCAGTTCACGCATGTGGGAGCCAACCCCAACGATCTGTACTACAACGATTACTGGAATCCGGGACCCCGTTCGGTGGCGATTGACAAGGCGAACAACCTTTGGGTCGGCACCTTCAATACCCGAATGTTCTATTATGTGGAGGGGGCAACCGGCCAGATCCTCAAGTCGATCGACACCTCGTCGGTCAATCATACGGCTTACGGCGCGGTGATCGACACCAACGGAATCGTCTGGTCGTCCGGCGGCGATAAGAACCACATCCTGCGGTTGGACCCGACAACCGGAGCTTTCACGCGGATCGACATCCCGCACTACACCTACGGCCTAGGTCTGGACAAGCTGGGGCACCTGTTCGTATCGGGCTGGCAAAGCTCTCGGCTGACGCGGATCAACATCAACACCGGCACGATCGAGTGGAACAAACCCGGCGTCTATGAATCCCGAGGCATTGGAAGTACGGACGATACCGATATCTGGATCGCCAATTCCGGACCCGGGACGGTAACCCGATTCAGTAACGACGGCGAGGTCAAGGCCACCATCCCCGTGGGCAGCCAACCGACCGGCGTATCCGTGGACAAAAACGGCAAGGTCTGGGCGGTGAATAACGGGGATGAATACATTCATCGGATCGACCCGGCCACAAACACCGTGGACCTGACCAAGCGGCTCATCGGGACAACGCACTACGGCTACAGCGACATGACCGGCATCGTCTCGCGATCGACGACCACACGGATCGGCACCTGGAATGTTATCCATAACACCAAGCAGTTCGACTCGGCCTGGGGAACCATCTCCTGGACGGCCAATCAGCCGTCATCCACGCTGGCCAAGGTCCGCGTCCGCAGTTCCAACGACCGCAGGAACTGGTCGTTGTGGGAAGAGGTCAACAACTTCGACGCCCTTCGCCAGACTCCGCCGGGCCGTTATCTGAATGTCGAATTCACCTTGCAGACCTTCAGTGATTCGGCGATCCCGATCCTCTACGACCTGACCGTCGGGGCCGGCTCTATTTGCGGCGACCTGCAGCATCCGTATCCCACGGGCGACATCAACCACGACTGCTCGGTCAACCTGCTGGACCTGGCGCTACTAGCAGAAAACTGGCTAAAGAAATCGTAAATCGGTAATCGACCCCAAAAGACAAGGGGCGGCCTTCGCGGCTGCCCCTTTTTGTTTTTCTACCATCACCTTCCGGAATGGCTAAACGCATTTCCGGAGGCGTTTTCTACAAATGGCTCTTCGCGTAATTCACCGCGTTGCGGAAGATCGTCAGCCCATCCGGTTCCCGCTCGCCCAGCCGGGTCCAGTGCGGGTGCTGCGTGCGGTGGATGTGCCGTTCGGGGTGCGGCATCAGGCCCAGGATCCGCCCCGTCGAATCCGTCAATCCCGCGATCGAATCGACCGCACCATTGGGATTGATCGGAAACGGCCCGGGTTGCCCATCGGCATCGACATACCGAAAGGCAATATAATTTTCATTCTGCAGACGGTTCAATACGGCCATATCGCGTGTTACAATCTTGCCTTCGCCGTGTGCCATCGGAACGCACAGCCGCTGCCCGGGCGTGAGGAACACGCATCGGTCGCTGGCCGGCTCCAGATAGACCCACCGGCACTCATATTGCGGCCGGTCGTTATCGGTGATGCTCACCGGCAATTCTGCGAAAGACTTGCTCCCCACCGACCCATCCCAGCCCGGAAGAAAGCCCGCCTTCAGCAGCACCTGAAAGCCGTTGCAGATTCCCAGCGCCAGCCGCCCGGACTCGATGAACCGCCGGATCGGCTCGACGAGATGATGCACCACCTGGTTGGCCAGGATTTTGCCCGCCGCCACATCGTCGCCATAGCTGAACCCCCCCGGAAACGCCAGGATCGCAAAGCCATCCAGCATCGCCGGATCCTCGATGAGCCGGTTGATATGCACGCGCTGGGCCTGCGCCCCGGCCAGCTCGAAGGCATAGGCCGTCTCCAGATCGCAATTGACCCCCGCCGCCCGCAACACCAGAACTCGCACATTATCCATATACGATCCCGTATGAATTGAATATTGACGATTGACTATTGATAATTACTTCAATGGCCATTTATCCGATTTTGTTTTGCCAGGCGTTCCGAACGGCAGTGATATCCGTATCGATAACGACCTTCGCACCCTGCCGCAAAGTCACTCGGCCGCCTTCGACCACGCGTCCGATCTGCCCAAAGGGCACATTCAGCATTAGCTTAGCGAACGCATCAAATTGATCAGCCGGCACCTCAACGACATAGCGGCTGTTGGACTCACTAAACAGACGCATGTCGGCCCGGATGCAATCCTCGCTGCATGGCTGGCCCTGCAGGTCAGCGTCGATCCCCAGATCGCCCGCCATCGCCATCTCCGCCAGCGACACCGCCAGGCCGCCTTCCGAGCAGTCGTGGCAACTGACAATCACCCCCCGCACGATCGCTTGGTGGATCCGCCGCGCCGTCTCGGCCGATCGCGAGATCTCCACCCGCGGCACATTGGCGCCCAGCTCATTGTGAAGCTTGTAGAAATGCGAACCGCCCAGCTCGTTCCGGGTCAGCCCCACCACGAACAACCAGTTGCCCGCGCGCTTCGCGTCCATCGTCACGCACTGGTGCACATCGTCCACCATCCCCAGCCCGCTGATCAGCAGGGTCGCGGGAATCGCGATGCGGCTTCCGTCCTCGCAGCGGAACTCGTTGTTGAGCGAATCCTTGCCGGAAATGAACGGCGTCGAATACCCGATCGCCGCATCGTAACAGGCCTGGGCCGCCCGCACCAGCGTCCCCATCGTCTCCGGTCGGTTACAGTCGCCCCAGCAGAAATTATCCAAAATCGCAATCCGGTCCGGCCGCGTTCCGACACAGATCAGGTTGCGGATCGCCTCGTCGATCCCCGACAGCGCCATCCAGTAGGGATCGATATCGCCGTACATCGGGTTCATCCCGCACGCCAGCGCAACCCCTCGGGCGCTGGTCAGCTTCGGCCGGATAACCGCCGCATCCGACGGCCCGTCATGTTTGGTCCCGACCAGCGGCTTGACCACGCTGCCGCCCAGTACCTCGTGATCGTACTGCCGGATCACCCACTCCTTGCTGGCCACATTCCACGAACTGAGAATTGCCAGGAGATCGGCCGTATAGTCGTCCTTGGACGGCAGGTTCGGCTCGGCCAGCTTTCGCGTTTTCCACACCGCCTTCCGCGTCTGCTTGCTGATCCCCTCGTGCAGAAACTCCATCTCGATCCGCCCGACCTCGGTCCCCTGATAGCGCAGGACCAGTTGCTTGTCGCCGGTGAACCGCCCGATGATCGTCGCCTCGACATCCTCCGACGCAAACAACGCCAAAATCCGCTCGGCATTTTCCGGCCGTACGGAAATGACCATCCGCTCCTGCGCCTCGCTGATCCAAATCTCCGTGTAATTCAGGCCCGCGTATTTCAGCGGCACCTTCTC
>PMBP01000232.1 GCA_003152975.1 Phycisphaerales bacterium
GGATATCGCTGGTGTCGGTTACGCAGGTGGTGATATCCTGAGACAATCCATACTGTCCAAGTTGCCCCAAAAACATCTGACCGGCATCCACGCAGGCGCTGGTGTCCACCTGATTGCCGGCTTCCTGCGACAGGTAGTAATCGCCCATCAGACCGGTGACAAACATCGGATCATCCGGATAGATATTTGCCGTGCCGGGGAAATAGGGATCATAATGGAACAGACAACTGTACACGGCGGCACAATTGCGAAGGATTTCATTGCCGAAACCAAACATACCTTCCCAGATAATACAATGGCTGATCAATGGCGTCGCCGCGGCAAGAGCGACAATGTCGCCGGAGGGGCCGAGATTCTGATTCGCCGGATCAATACCGCCGGAATTGTTGATCAAGGTACACAGCAACACATTCGCCGCGGAGGTATCGATCAACAACGCGCCGCCAAGACCGGCCGATTGGTTGCCGACGATCAGGCAGTTCACCACATTTGGCGATATGGCGGTGCCGGCGATATAGATCGCACCGCCACCGCCGCGAATATCTGTTCCATTGCCCTGGCCCGAGGTATTGTACA
This sequence comes from Phycisphaerales bacterium, assembly GCA_003152975.1. GTDB lineage: Bacteria > Planctomycetota > Phycisphaerae > Sedimentisphaerales > Anaerohalosphaeraceae > FEN-1350. The sequence continues at coordinate 577 of PMBP01000232.1, forward strand.
TCATTTCGCAACTGACGATCGTCGGTTCGGCGTCCTGAATGAAGATCGCGCCGCCGGCTCCGGCGTTGGCCTGACAGAAGTTGATTATGCAGTTGGCCAGTCGTGCGCGGGGGACAATATCTACGGCAGCATTGGGGTCAGCGGTGCCGCCGTCCACCGTATCGGCGCCGGCAAAAGCCACCGCACCGCCAACCTGGCTGGCCCGGCACATCTGAAAGCTGCAATCCTCGATAACCGGTTCAGCATCCTTTACGAGATAGATCGCGCCGCCGCGTTCGCCATTGGCATTCGTGATGGTGAATCCGCGAACAATACATCCGGCCAGCTCATCGGTCTGGAAGATAAATCCGCGACCGGAGCCCTGGCAGTCAATAATCGTCCGGTCCCGGCCGAACTGGCTTCGAACGGTCATCAGTTTTCCCTTGAAATCCAGGTCCTTATTGCCGGCGCCGGTATAGGTGCCGAAACTGACGACGACTTCCTGGCCCACCAGGGCGGCATCCATGCCTTGCTGGATGGTAGAGCCGGCGGGCATTTTGCTGATGAGGATAGGATTACCTTGGGGATCCCGTCCCATGATTCGAATTTCATTTGCAAGCCACGGATCTTTTTCGATCTTTTGGAACTCGACGACCACGCGGGCGTCGTCGGTCATGGTGATCTTGTTGGCCGGCGTAATAAGGAGATCATTGTCGGTCCCGATCCAGCGGAGGACCTCGTAGCCGGTGTCCGGCTTGGCGGTCAGATCGACGACCTTGTTTTCGTCAAACCATCCGCTGTCGGGCGCGATTGTGCCATGAGGCGTTCCATCGGGTGAATAGACTTCCGTACGGAGCCAGAAACGCGTGATGCGTTCGAATTCGACGGTGACCACTCCGCTGTAGGTCAAAGTCACCGTGTTGGCGTTGAGCTTGGAGGCGTTATCATCCGTTCCCGTCCATTGCTTGACGCGATATCCGTCATCCGGGGATGCTACGAGATTGACCTTGGTCCCTACCGGGTAATCGCCGCGGCGGGGCGTGGCTGTTCCATGTCCGCCAATCACCTGAACATCCAGGTGCGAGATCGTCGAGGAGATAAACTGTACAGTAACGGTTTTGGCCTTGTCGACCAGCACCGTAGCGGTGGTTTGGCCGAAGGCACCCCCGTCATCGACCGTCCCCGTCCAGGCGCCGACGCGGAACCCCGCATTCGGGGTCGCCGTCAGCGTAACGGTCTCACCGGAATTCTGCGGGCCGGTAAGGGGGGCTAGGGTTCCCTGACCCTCTACAACCTGGGTGGTTAGAGTGAAGGTCGGATACACGCGGAACTCGGCGGTCACCGTCTTGGCGCCGCTGACGGTTACCGTGTTGGTGTTTTCCGTAGAAGTGTCGTTGTCGGTTCCTGTCCACTTCTTGAGCTTAAAGCCCACATCGGGTTTGACACTGATGGCAACTTCAGCATACTGGATATAGTTTGCCGTCCCTTCGGCGGGAACAATCGTGCCATGCTTGAGGCCGCCGCCATCGGGAACAATGGCGGTGGTGACCGGATACTGGGTCGTGGCGGCTCCGCCGGGGTAGTGATACCCCATATCGACCTTCCCGGCCTCTGCGACATTGTCGGTGCGGGTGGTCATCGAAGCCAGACCGAGCGCCACCAGATTAGCGGCCGGATCGCCGGAATCCACGGCGGGACTGTCATTGATCTGTCCGGCCGACTTCTGGCTCAGATAGAAATCGCCCTGGGGACCTTTACGAAAGAGCGGGTCGGTTTTGATCGCACCCGTTCCGGCGGTCCCGTCTTGCACACAGCTATACTGAACCATCACGCCAACAACATCCTTCAGATTGTCCCAAAGAATGCAACTGGTGACCTTGGTCAAGGCCGAAAGGTTGTCGGCATAGACCGCAGCGAATGACGATTGGGTCAGCGAACGGTTGTGCACGAAAGTGCTGTTGGTAATTACCGGCGCGGAGGTATTGAAGCTGTCAACGGCAGTTCCATACCCGTCGGATGTGTTGGACTCAAAGACACCATTGGTTATCGCAGGAGACGAACCGTCGCAAGAGACGGCACCCCCCTGACCGGAACTGTTTGTATTGTGGGCTGAGTTATTGCGAAATACGCAGTTGATGATCGCCGGGGCCGCCTGATAGCAATCGATGCCACCGCCAAATTCGGCGGCGTTGTTTGTAATGACACAGTCTCGGATGCTGGGGGAGGCCAGGTAACACTCGATGGCGCCGCCGAATACCGCCTTGCCGTTCCGGATGGTCAGACCCTGGAGGACGGAGGTGTTCTTCTCGTTGGTTTCAAAGAGAAAGCCGCGAGCCAATCCCCCACAATCGATGATGCAAGTGGCCGCTCCGTTAGTACCTCGGACGGTAATGGCCTTTCCCTTGAAGCTGATGTTCCGGTTGCCCGCGCCGGTGTAGGTTCCCGGTTTGATGATAACCGAATCACCCGCCGCTGCAGCATCAATCGCCGCCTGGATGGTTGGATAGGAATCCGGCACGACACGATCCGCCGCCGATGCCAGAGAACTGAGTGCCATCAGGAGAGACATGCCAAAGATCACTGGTTTACGCATAACACCTTCCTCAATTTTTTGATAGGTTCGGCCCATTGATCAATCCCAGCTTTCATCCAATGAAATATAGATCATCCATTCGCAGGCATAGTTGCCCTACCGATATCAAAACGACGCTATCTTATCGGAAAATGTTGGGATATAGTTTAACCCGTAGTGTACCAGAACGGTAACACCAATGTCAATAAGCAATGGAATTTCAACGACATTATAAGACTTGGCCGCTCGTTATCGGTCATTTTCGTAATCCCTACCCGCCCCCGAAACAAAGGTCCTATAGAATTAAGTCCACCTACACTGGTAAGATGGAGAGCATGGATCGATCGTGTGTTACAAATTATCCAATTTTCCTGCCAGAAATTTTCAGATTCGGCCCGGCCGGACAATTCCCCGTCAAATGGGGGAATACCGAGGCGGAGGAATGATTATGCCTGGAGCCGGTACCCAGAACATAGAAAATGGACCCGATTTTTCTTGCATCCGACACGCCCTGATCGTCATAATGGCCGGGACATTCGGACGAATCGCAGTGATTCGACCGATGTATGTCATTGTAAATAAATAGGTTATGATCAATTCATGAAACTGATCTCACAACGATCCAGTCTTCGAGGATCGGTTTGCATCCCGGCCTCGAAATCGCACACGATCCGGGCAGTTGCGATCGGATCGATGGCATCAGGCACCAGTTTTGTCCGCAATCCGCTGGTTTCCAGCGATACCCTCAGTGCCGTATCCTGTTTTCAGGGTCTCGGAGCCGAAATTGATACCGCAGACCCTACCTGCTGGGCCATCCGCGGAACTGGTGGAACGGTCTCGATTCCGAAAGAACCCATCGATGTGGGTAATACCGGGACAACCCTGCCCTTCGGGATGGCCTGTGCCGCTCTACTGGCCGGGTCGGGCCGAATCCATTTCACCGGCGATCACCAGATCCAACGAAGGCCGGTTGGCCCCTTGATGCATTCGCTGACCGACCTGGGTACCCGCTCACAGGCCGAACGGAACAATGGTTGTGCCCCTCTCTGGGTGGAAGGCGGCCTGAAGGGAGGCACGACCTCCATCGAGTGCCTGACCAGCCAGTACCTGTCCGCCCTGCTGATCGCCTGCCCGATGGCCCCTAACGATACCACCATTGAAGTCCCCCTGCTCAACGAACCCGATTATGTCCAGATGACCCTGGATTGGATTGATCGCCAGAAAATCCAGTACCAGCGGGAGGGATTCCGGCGATTCGGCATCCGGGGCGGGCAGCGATATACCGCCTTCGATTCCGTCATCCCGGCCGATTTTTCCAGCGCGACCTTCTTCCTGTGTGCCGGGGCCTTTCTCGACGCCGACATCACCCTCCGGGGCCTGGATTTTGTCGATAGCCAGCCGGACAAGGCCGTTGTTGAATACCTGCTAAGGATGGGGGCGGATATCCAAACCAAGCCCGACGGGATTCGGGTCCGGGGGTCGCGACTCAAAGGGGTTCATATTGACATGAACCGCACGCCCGACGCGTTGCCGGCCATGTCGGTTACCGGGGCATTCGCCGGCGGTCAGACACGACTGGACAATGTGCCACAGGCCCGGAAAAAGGAGACCGACCGAATTCGCTGTATGGCAGAGGAATTAAAAAAACTTGATGTCCGGATTGACGAATTGAACGACGGCCTTATTATATATGAATCCGGTAGGGTTCGGGCTGCATCACTTCGGGGCCACGGAGATCACCGAATCGTCATGGCCCTGAGTTTGATGGGTTTGGCCAGCGAGGAACCCATCGAGATCGACACGGCCGAGGCCATCGCCGTGATGCTGGAGAANNAACGAGGGGCTAAGCCAGCCAATCACGGCGAGCCGTTTTTTGTTGCGATATTTTTGTTTCAGCAGAGCAGGAGTCCAGTTATGTTCGGGTGTCATGTTGGTCGTTGTTTTCAGGTCAGCGTTGCAGGCGGGTCGTATCAGGAAGGATTAACGGCGGTAGTGCAGGGTTTGCCTCCGGCGATGGAGCTGACAGAGCAGGAAATATACGGAGACCTGCTGCTGCGAAAGCCCGGTGCCGACGAGTTGAGCAGCCCCCGCAAGGAACCAGACCTGCCCGTGATCTATACAGGACTCAACGCGGCCGATACGATCGAGGGGGCGGGCAACAAGAATCTGACCAACGGGACGCCTCTGACGATCCTGATCCCGAATCTGGACCGGCATTTCATCCACATCAGGCAGTACCAGGACACCAACCGCACCCNNCCCCGGCCGGGCCATGCCTCCTATGCGTCGTTCGTGAAATACGGCCCCTGCGACGACGCCATCGGCGCCGGGATCTTCAGCGGACGCTATACCAGCACGATTGTGGCGGCGGGGTTTACGGCCAAGAAGGTGCTCCAGCGATTGGGAATCGA
>PMBP01000289.1 GCA_003152975.1 Phycisphaerales bacterium
CGGATGCGTTTTCCTTCGCACAGGACGCGATACTTGTTCCACTGGCCGTCCTTGAAGGCGGCGTCCTTGGCCTTCGGGTCGGCCGGGGCTTTGTCCACCCAACCCCCGCGGCGGGCCTCGTCATAGATTCGGCCCGAATTCCCGGCCGCGGCGATCTCAACCTGGTAACCATGGACGCGGTTGTTCTGATAATCGGCAAAGCTGTTGCTGCGGAACTGGACCCCGGAGTTCAGACGCGTATCGACATTCACCTCGAATTGGAGTTCGAAATCGGCAAAGGCCTTTTCGCTGCACAGGAAGGAATTGGGGCTGCCTTCGGCGGTCGTGCCCTTGATGGTTCCGTCAACGACCTCATACTTGGCGGTGCCGTTGATCTGCTTCCATCCGGCCAGAGTTTTGCCGTCAAAGAGATCCACCCATTTGCCTTCCGCGGCCGGTTGGGCCGCAGCCTCCGCGCCCAGCGGCTTGACGCGGATATTCTTGTAGTACACGGTGCTCTTGGGGTCGTGACCCTGCAGGGCGAAGGTGCCGTGGTCGATCTTGCGGTCGGCCAGCTTGGGATCGGGCGTGGCCGGCTCGGTCCAATCCACAACCTTTTTCCCATCAACAAATACGACAACATGCTTGCCCTGGACTATGATGTGCTCGGTGAACCAGACCTTGTCCTTGGCCGGCGAGGTATTCATCACATCCTGCACCTGGTACAAGCTACCGGTCATCCGGGGGTCGCCCTTGTAACTGTTGTTGACCTGGACCTCGAAGCCCTTGCTCGGCCAGCCGGGACCCTGGAACTGGGTGTGGAAATACAGTCCCCCGTTGCTGCCCGGCTCGGTCATCACATCGACCTTGTACTCGAAATCCTTGAAGTCGGCTTTGTTCACCGGCCCGACATAGAACAGATGGCATCGCGGTCCATTCGCCACGATTGCGCCGTCCTTGAACGAAAAGNNTTCCAGCCGGTCAAGTCCTTGCCGTTAAACAGCGAAATCCACCCCTCGTCGCCGGCGCCCTGCGCCATCCCGCCGAGGACCATCAGAACCAGAATTAAAAGCTTGCCTTTCATCTTCGTATCTCCCTATGTGTCGAATTCATCTTGGCTATTTTGCGCCCTTGCAAGCCGGAATTCAATTTTCCATTTGCCCTTTGCCATTCACCCCAACGGGTGGCAGCCACCGAGTTTACGAGGTGGATGTTTCTGCCCTTTCACACTTTTCACACTTTTCTCACCTTGTGGTTACGAAAGCTTCCACGGCGCCCGCATCGCCCGCGAGAGCATCCGGTTGGCCGTGGCATTGTTGACGAACCGCTCGGCCTTGGTGTCCCAGGTGAGCTTTTGCCCCAGGCGCGTGGCGATGTCGCTGATGTGGCACAAGATATCGCCTTGTACGGAATCCTCGATCGGGCAGATGGATTTGGCCCGCGACTTGATGCTGTCCAGGAAATTGCGGACATGGTTGTCGCTCTTGATGAGGCGCGTATCGTTGGGACCGAACTCGTGCTTGGCCAGAGTCTCGGGGAAGGTATTGATTCCCACGCGATCGACATGGACCCAGCCCTCGGTACCTTCGAAGGCGGTACCGTGATCGTTGGGCTTGCGGTATCGCGTCTTCCACTCGTCGGGAATCGACGGCAACGCACGGTAGTCGATCTCCAGCCCGCTCTGGTATTTCATCTTCACTTCCCAGGTCAGGGCCGTATCACAGACGCCCTCGGTCGGAAAAGTCGCCTTGCCTTCGACCTCGACGGGGCAGTTCATCTTTTCCTGTCCGCCCCATAGCGCGATATCCAGAGGGTGAATCCCCCACCCGGCGATGAAGCCCAGTGNNACAGCGATCTTCTGTGTAGGGAACCATCGGCGCCTGGCCGAGCCACAGATCGTAATTGAGCCCTTCCGGAACCGGAACCGGCTTGGGCGAACCGCCGGCCGAAGATCCCACGCTCCAGGCGCGCATCGACTTCAAATCGCCGATCTTCTTGTTGCGGACCANNTTTTTCGACATAGACATCTTTGCCCGATCGCACCGCCGCCAAAGCAGTTAACACATGCCAGTGATCACAGGTGGCGATCAGGCAGGCGTCGATGTCCTTTCGAGCGACCAGTTCGCGGAAATCGCTATAGGGCTTGCAGTCCTGGTTCTTATAATGGTTGTTGACGAGATTTTTCGCGTCTTCGAGCACATTCGATTTGACATCGCACACGGCCACCACGCGGCAGTCATTCTGGCCCAGAAAGTTTCCCATGTCGCCGGTACCCTGGGGACCGACGCCGATACAACCGACGGTGATCTGTTCACTGGCCGACATCGCCCGGCTGGGAACCAGGTACGGCATCGCTATGCTGCCCGCAACCAATGCCCCGGTTCCCTGCAAAAACCGGCGGCGACTGATGAAATTCCTCTTCTTCATGCTCCGTCTCCTTTCGGAAAGGATTCGAAAGTCAAATGGGATATCGGTCTTATAGTTTCCACGGTGCCCGCATCGTGCGGCCCATCAGGGCCGTGGCGTCGGCGTCGTTGACGAATTCCTGCTTGGCCTGGTCGTATTTCAGCGGCCGCTTGAGTTGGTAGGCGATGTTGCCCATGTGGCAGACGACCACGGTGCTGAAACCGATGGCGATATCGCAGATGGGTTTTTGCCGGGTGCGGACCGCATCGAGCCAGTCGGTGTAATGATTATTGCTCTTGTAGAGATGCACCTCATTGGGCCCGATCTTCTTTCCGGCCAGGTCATCCGGCCAGGTTTTCAGATAGCCGCGGTTGACCTCGACCTTGCCCTTGTCACCCAGAAACAAGATCCCGTTGACATTACCGTGGCCTTCTTCCTGCCCGTCGCGGACCATAATCCGCCCGTCGGCATATTTGAAGGTCAGGACCTTGACATCCTTGCCGTCCGGGGGAAGAACTTCGACGGGGCCGTTCTCGTCCATACCCAGACCCCACTGGCCGATATCGAAATGATGGGCGCCCCAGTCGGTCGTCATGCCGCCGCCGTACTCGCGATAGTTCCGCCAGTTCGGGAAAATATCCTTGCTGATATGCGGCGATAACTCCGCGTTGTATCCCCTGGCCGGGGCCGGACCGTTCCAGAAATCCCAGTCCAGATATTCCGGGGTCTCTTCCGTGGGAAGATCGCAGGCCTTGGGCGGGCCGCCGATATTGGCGATGACTTTATGGACCTTTCCGATGTAGCCGTTGCGAACCAGCTCGCAGGCCTGACGGAATTTTTCATCCGACCGCTGCATAGAACCGGTCTGGAAGATGCGGTTGTACCGCCGTACGGCCGCGACCATCGCCTTGCACTCGATGATGTTGTGGCCCAGGGGTTTTTCGCAGTAGATATCTTTTCCCGCCTTGGCCGCCGCGACTGTCGTGAGCCCATGCCAGTGATCCGGCGTGCTGATGACCACCGCGTTGATGTCACTGATCGCCAGCAGCTCGCGGAAATCCTTGTAGGCCTTTACGCCGGCGTTGCCGCTGCCCCCGGCCTTGGCGTAATGATTCTCGGTGGTTTTCATGTTGCGTTCGAGCTTGAGCCGATCGACATCGCAGTTGGCGATGACCTGCGTTCCCGGACAACTCAGAAATGTCGGTAACAGGTGCGTGCTCTGCTTGCCGCAGCCGATGAAGCCCAACACGATTCGATTGCTCGGGGCCTGCTGGCCAAAGACTCGGGCCGGAACGAATGCGGGGATGGCAACCGCCGCTGAGGCCACTTTCAGGAACGACCTGCGATTCATATAGATGCCTGACATATTGATTCTCCGTTTTCGTGGTCCTGTATCATTTGCGATTAGAGCCGCCACGGCGCCCGCAACGGGCGCGGCTGGAGCAGCTTATCGGCCTCGGGATCATTGATGAACTGTTCCTTTTGCGGATCCCACTGCACCTTGCGGCCGAGCTTGATCGCGATCAAGCCCAGGTGTCCGACGGCAATGGAGTGGTGGGCGATTTCGGGGGAGGCGATGCATTCCTTCTTGGTCTTGATGCAATCCAAGAAGTTGCGCTGGTGATCGTCGCTCTTGTAGAGCCGAATATCATTGGGGCCGAACTTGGTTTCGAGGATCGTTTTCGGATCGGCGTCGATCTGCCCACGGGTGACGAAGAGCCATCCCTTGTCGCCTTCGAACCGGACGCCGTTGGGAAATTCGCCCGCGACGATCATCGTGAAACCTTCCTTGTACTTGCAGAAGAACTTGTATTCTTCCACGGTGTTAAACAGCGGATCCGTCGGCCACTTGCCGGTACCCTCGATTTCCACCGGACCTGTCAGCTCGGTACCCATTGCCCACTGCGCGATGTCGCAGTGATGGCCCGCCCAGTCGGTGATCTGCCCGCCGGCATAATCGCTGATCCAGCGGAAATTCCAGTGGCACCGCGCGTCGCAGTACGGCGCCTCAGGCGCCGGGCCCAGCCACATGTTGTAGTCGAACGAGGCCGGCGGATCCTTGAAGGTCCGATCGCCCTTGTTGACGCTGTTCTTGTTCGGCAGCCCCACCTTGACGGTGGTCACCTTTCCGAGGGCGCCGTTGCGGACCAGCTCGCAGGCCTGGCGAAACTTGGCGTCCGACCGCTGCTGGCTCCCCGTCTGCCAGACGATGCCGTACTTCTTGACGGCGTTGACGATCGCACGGCCTTCGGGAATGCTATACCCCAGCGGCTTTTGCGAGTGAACATGCTTACCGGCCTTGGCCGCGGCGATACCGACCAGGGCATGCCATTGATCCGGCGTGGCGGTCATGATCGCGTCGATGTCCTTGCGTTCGATCACTTGGCGGAAGTCCCGCGTGGTCGTGCAGTCGCTGTTGCCGTACTTCTGGTCCACTTTTTTCTTGGCTTCGGCGGCGTGATTGTCATCCACATCGCACACGGCCAGCATCCGGACCTCGCTTTTATTCAGGAATCCGCTCAAGTCGCCCATCCCCATACCGCCGACGCCAATCGCGCCCATGGTGATGCGATTGCTCGGGGCGACGGTTCCGTCGGCTCCCAGGGCCGACGAACGAACGAAATACGGCAGGCCCGCTGCTCCGGCGGCCAAAAGGCCCGACTGTTTGAGAAAAGATCTTCGATTCAGGTTCATGGATTAGCCCTCAGATCAAGTATGGTGTTGCGGCCGCCGCGCTGAAACGCGGGCCGATGATTTGCACGATTCAATAACGCAAAGAAATGAATTTCCCCCTTCTCGGACTTCCGCCAACGCTCCCTCCGGCCCCATCGATCCCACGAATCCATGTGACCACGATTCATTGATTACGCTCCCAAACCACAACCGTCATTCCATGTCTCGCTAAATCAATCGGGGCGAATCCTGAGTCTATCCGCCCCGGCTTTTCCGTTCCGGCCGCAAAGGCGCCACCGGAGTCGCGAAACATTCCGACATTCCGCGGCCCCGATGGCTTCCCTCGTTGCGATTATTTCTTCTTCTCAAACGCCTCGTCGAACACATGCGTCGAGGGCGAGAAGTTGATGTTCTTGACGAATTCGCAGGACTCCTTGGCCCCGCGCTCGCGCTCCATGCCGCAGTCTTCCCACTCGACACTCAGCGGACCGTTGTACCCGGCGTGGTTCAGCGCCCGGATGATCTCCTCGAA
>PMBP01000271.1:0-260 GCA_003152975.1 Phycisphaerales bacterium
AAGCCGCAGGTGGTCACCAGTCCGCCGCCGAAGGAATAGAGCCACTCGATACCGCGGGTGGTGTCGGGCTTGGGGGGGGTGACGCCGGCGTGCGTTAGAAAGGCCAGCGATGCCGAGTTGAAGAAGGCATCGACGATATCCATCCCGCGGTCGAGGACGACCCTGTAGCGGAGGCCGGCGCCGGTGTCGATCCAGGCGATGCGCGTCCCCCGGCCGGGGCCGTTGTCGAGAATGGAGGTTTCGATGCCGCCGATCTGCGA
>PMBP01000271.1:272-5671 GCA_003152975.1 Phycisphaerales bacterium
AACCCCCAACATAAAGTTGGGGGCTTGCATCGTCGGGGACATCCACCTCGATCCGATCCTTCGGATTCGAATCTCGGTGGCTGCCACGCGCCGCCGGCGGGATAATTCGTTTGCCGGAATCGAGGGGGACTGGTATAGTCCGGCCTTTTTGGAATCGGCGCAAAACCAATGACGAACAGACAAGGACAATCCGATTGGGCGGTGATCCTCGATGTCGATGGCACGATGGTCGATAACGCCCGCTACCATGAAGCGGCGTGGGTCGAGCTGGGGCGGCAGCACGGTTTCGGTATCACGCCGGATTTCTATTGGCAGCACATCCACGCCCGCAGCAACGACCGCAACATCCGGACCCTGCTGGGCGAGTCGGCCTCCGAGGCGGATATCCGGCGGTTGGGTGACGAGAAGGAACAAATCTATCGCGACCGCTTTGGGCCGCTGATGAAAGAGATTCCCGGCCTGAAGAATTTTCTCAAAGCATTATCGACCGAGGACGTCGCCTGCGGTGCGGCGTCGAATTCGCCCAAGCCGAATGTCGATATGGTCCTGGACGGATTGGACATACGGCGATATTTTCGGGCCGTCATCGATCGGGACATGATCCGCGTCGGTAAGCCGGACCCGGAGATGTTTCTGCGGGTCAGTGCCGAGTTGTCGATTAAGCCGGAGCGATGTATCGTGCTGGAAGATTCGGCCTCCGGATTTCTGGCGGCCCAGCGGGCGGGGATGCCGTGCATCGCGATTGCGCACGGAGCAGACCCGGAAGATATTCGATCCGCGGACAACCTCGCCGCGGTTCATCCGGACTTCACCACATTGTCGCCAAGTTTGCTGCGGTCGTTTGTGGATGGATCGGTTACTTGACCCGCATCTCGAGAATGCCACCGGAGAATTCCGGCTGAAGCTGGACTGCCACTCGCACCGCGTCGGTTTTGACCGGATCGAAATCGACGCGGCAGAACCGGTCGAGGGCAACTTCATATCCTTTTGCGTTGGCCACATCCTTCCACTGCTCGCCGTCCTGACAGAGCACCTTCCACGACTTGGGAATCCGGCAAAAACCCTTGCCAGTGTCGTCGAACCAATAGACCTCCACGGACGAGATACTCGTTGCCGCGCCGAGATCATACTGAATCCACTCGGCCGTACCTTTGTGATCCCACCAGGTGAACCGCGGAATTGATCCGTCGGCGGAACTGGAGGGAATTTTACCATCGCGGATGGCCTCGATGGGATCTCCCGGGTTGACATGCGAAGCCAGTTTTGTAGCCGGTTTCGGGACAACCCATACACGGGCATCGGGAGCGTCGCTAACGGTCGGGAATGCTGAAATCCGCAACCGGGCCGCTCCCATCGGGATCAGGGTCACGGTCTCGATCGGTTCGCTCGTACGAGCGGGGCTGGGCTGCAGCTCGCCAACCAGGCCGAGCTCATCGAGCTGCCAGGCGGGGATCTTCCGGGCTTTGGCCTTCAGTTCCAGCGGTGCATCGTCAGCCACAAACGGCTGCTCGGAGGCCGGCCAGGGCTTGCGGACCAGCTCGAAGGATTCGGCGACCTTCGCCGGGTCGAGCACCAGGCCGTAATTCCACGGCGTAGTCGGATGCAGCTCCAGGGCCGGCCAGGCGTCGGTCCCGCCTTCGCGGACATATTTTTCGCCGATCTTGAGCGAATAGGTCAGCGGGCCGCGATCGATGGAGACGCTGTCTTTGTTTTTCGTCCAGACCCGAAGGCCGATCTGCATCGGAAGGGTCAACTGGACAGTATCGCCGCCGGTCCATTTGCGGTCGATGACCAGGTATCCTTTGGCAGAGGCCGGGATCTTCGCCGCTTTGCCGTTGATCTTCAGGGCGGGCTTGCTGCACCAGCCCGGGACGCGAAGATACAGGGGGAACTGAACGGCCTGGGGCGAGGTCAGCCGCAGCTCGATGGTTTCATCAAACGGGTAATGCGTTTTTTCTTCGAATGATACTTCGGTGCCGTCGCCGACCTTGGCGGTCACCGTGGAGGGGGCATAGAGCACCGCGGCCAGGCCGTTGCCGGGCGTGGCCTGCCAGAGATTCTGGATGTAATACGGCCAGCCGTGCCCGTAGTTGTGCTGGCAGCAGCGATGGCTGTGGGGATCATAGAGGAACATCGGGCCGTCGTTCTGGATGCCGGGGGCCTTGTTGTTCTTGTCGGAGAGGACCTGGTTGGGCGCCGTCAGATAGCGCAGGGCCTTGTAGTCGGGCGTCAGGGCGGCCGGGAAGGTGTTGAAGGCGACATCCTCGCAACGATCGGCCCAGATAATATCGCCGCTGATGCGTAGCAGGGTCTCGTGGGACAGCATCATCTCGATGATGCCGCAGGTCTCGATCCCCTGCCGCGGGCCAATATAGCCGGGCCGGCAGTTCTCGTCGCCGCCGAACATGCCGCCGGGGACCTGACCGTACGACTCGCGGATGGTCTGCCAATTCCGTTCGGCCGCCTGAAAGTGCTTGGGGTCTTTGGATTGGAGGTAGTACACGCCGGGGCCGTCGAAGGCCTGCGACATGTTGACATTGTGCCAGTTGGCCACGCCGTCGGTCCAGTTGGCCGTGTGGCGATAGATCCTGCCGGCCAGATCGAGTAGCCACTTTTCACCGGTGCGGTTGTAAAGCCAATAGACGCTTTCGAGGTTGTCGGCCCCCCGCTGCTGCTGCCAGAACGGATGAAGCAAATCCTCCTCCGGTATGGTCATTTCCCATTTGAAATACCGCGTCATCAGGTCCAGGACTCGCTTGTCGCCGGAATAGTCATACCAGGACTGCAATGCCGCCAGCATGATCATGTTGGGCCACAGATCGGTCTTGCCCTGGATGGAGGTCAGATTGGATCGCGGGCCGAAATAACCGTCTTGACGCTGGCTCTTGATGGCCGCTTCGATCCAGGTGATGGCCTCGGCGATCTTGGGTTTATCGTCCAGCATATAGGCCGCATCGCCGAAACCCTTGAGCCAATAGGGAACTTCCTCCCAGCCCTGCTGGCCCTGACCATCGGGATTGAGCCATCCGTTGTTGTCCTTCTTGAGAAAGGCGCTGATTTCTGTCAAGTGGCCGTGGAAACCGTCGGACTGAAGCTGGAGTTGCTTGCGAATCCACCCGGCGGGCTTGACGGCCATCAGGGGCAATTTGATCAGGGGACTGGCCAATAGCGGCTCACGATTGCCAATATAAAACGAATTGGGGCGGCCGGCTTCGGGTTTTTCCACAGACCGGACCGAATCCTGTGCCCAAACAGCCGAAACTGCCAATAAACACGCCGTAACAACCCATCCGACATACCATTTCATGGTTGACTCCAGATGTACGCCTACAGCTTAATAGGAATATTGCTGCCACCGGCCCATCTTTTTACCATAGAAGATAAAAAAATGCAATCCGCCCAATATTTTGCATCTGGGGTATTGATCGGCCGGGAGTAATTGGGGATAATGATCGTTAACCTCGCCCATCCATGATGGATGGGAATCGATCAGGAGATCCAGAGTGCTGGGGATGTTTTCGAGACAACCCGAGCCGCAGAGAAAGGGATCTTGTCCCATCGCCACAAGTCTTGCCTTATATTCCGCCATCGTAATGATCCGATACCGAACTGGTTCTGGTTGGTCCTATTCCGTAGATTCTGGAAAGGAAATGTATGCCATCAAACCGAAGCCCATCCTTTAATCCGGCCGTCCCGGCCCGGCGCATCACGGCTTTCACCGCCGTCCCTCAGGGGGAAGGCGTCAAGCTGATGATCGCGGGGTGGCTGCAGATGCAGCCGGCCCGGAACATGCCGCAGTATGTTCGGGGCACGATCCGCATGGAAAGCGAGAACATCCCGATCGTGGACCTTGCGGCCAAGTCCGGCAGCGCGCCCAAGCAACTGACGGACAACGCCTGCGTCGTGCTGCATGAACGCAAGGCCGAAGGCAAGACGGTCACCACCGGCACGCTCTACGAAGATGTGACCGATTTGCTGCGTTCATTTCAGGACAAGCTCAAACCGCAAACCCCGTCGAAATCCTGACCGTCGGGATATCGCGGTCGGCCGGCACCGGAGTTATTTCTTGCCGGCGAGGTGGTCGTTGATGGCGGCGCCGGCGATGCGGCCCTGCCCCATCGCCAGGATGACGGTTGCCGCGCCCAGCACAATGTCGCCGCCGGCATAGACCCCGTCCAGCGAGGTCTTGCAGCGGTCATCGACGACAATATTGCCCCACTTGTTGAATTCCATACCGGGCGTCGTCTGGCGGATGAGCGGATTGGCGCCATTCCCGATCGCAATAATCACCGTATCGACGGGCAACTGGAATTCGCTGCCTTCGATCGCCACGGGGCGGCGGCGGCCGGAGGCGTCCGGTTCGCCCAGGACCATNNTCCATCGCGACATTCCCGCCGCCGACAACCGCCACATGCTCGGATACCGCGATCGGCGTGTCGGCCCCTTTGCCGAACTGGTAGGCCTTCATCAGATTGGCCCGCGTGAGATATTCGTTGGCGCTATAGACGCCGATGAGCTGCTCGCCTTCGATGCCCATAAACCACGGCAACCCCGCACCGACGCCGACATAGACGGCATCGAAACCGTCCTCCTTCATGAGCTGGCCGATGGTACGAGTGCGGCCGACAATGAAGTTGCACACGATCCGCACGCCCATCTGTTTGAGCACGCCGATTTCTTCCTGGACGATCTTCTTGGGCANNACGATGCCGCCGGGACCGGAGCCGATCACCGCAACCTTTTTCCCCGTCGCCGGGGCTACATGCGGAATCGAGTCGTTGCTTTTGCACCAATCGGCAACAAACCGCTCCAGGCGGCCGACGGCTACGGCCTGTTCGACATTCTTGAACTTGAGGCCGACGGTGCATGTCTCCTGGCACTGAACCTCTTGCGGACAGACACGGCCGCACACGGCCGGAAGGAGGGAGTTTTCCTTGATAATGTCGAGGGCCTTTTGATAGTTTCCCTGGGCAACCTCGGCGACAAATTCCCGAATCCGAATCCGCACCGGACAGCCCTGCACGCACGGGGCGGTTTTGCACTGCAGGCACCGAAGGGCCTCCAGACGGGCCTGCGTCTCCGTATAACCGGTGGCCACTTCCGAAATGTTGGTCCGCCGTATGGCGGGATCCTGTGCCGGCATCGGTTGCGATGGGATGGCAAATCGGTCGGAGGGCTTGAGGGCCCCCGATTTGAGTTTGTCCAGAAGTTCCTGCAAGGATTGTTCCTCTTGTGTCATGGGAATAGAACCTAATTTGGATTCGGATTGGCGATTGTCGGCCTAAGTCAGGCCGATCCGGCAGCGATGTTCCTGATAGGCCTGGTGGGCTTTCTGTTCGAGCATCTTATAGGCGTTCATGCGTTTGATCATCTGGTCGAAATCCACCTGGTGGCCGTCG
>PMBP01000293.1 GCA_003152975.1 Phycisphaerales bacterium
TGCTCGACCTGCACGATTTCCCCGGGCAGGGGACGGCGCTGGTGGGCGTACTGGATCCCTTCTGGGAGGAAAAGGGCTATGTCAGCCCGGCCCAGTATCATCGCTTCTGCAGCGAGACGGTCCCCCTGGCGCGGATGAGCAAGCGCGTCTGGACCGGCGGCGAGACATTCCACGCCGATATCGAGATCGCCAACTTCGGTCCCAAACCCATGCCCGGGGCCAAGGCGATCTGGCGGATTCGGACGGCCGATAAGACCGAAGTTGCATCCGGCGTTTTCGGGCCGATGGATATCGCAATCGGAAACGGAATCGCGTTGGGGGTTGTTGATGTTCCTCTGAAAAATGATGCCACGGCGCAAAAGTTGAATCTGGAAGTGGCGATCGACGGAACCGAATTCGCCAATGACTGGGATGTCTGGGTCTATCCGGCCAAGCAGAAGATCGACACCGGAAAGGTCCGCGTGGTCTCCAAGTTCGATTCGCAAACCGTCAAGGCCCTGGAAGACGGCCAAAGCGTGCTGCTTGTTCCGGCACCGGATACGATCCGCGGCGACCGCAATGGAAAGGTTCAGATCGGCTTTTCGAGCATCTTCTGGAACACGGCGTGGACAGGGCGACAGGCCCCGCACACGCTGGGAATCCTGTGCGATCCCAAGCACCCTGCATTGGCACATTTCCCTACCGAGTTTTACAGCAACTGGCAGTGGTGGTATCTGGTCAAGGACTCGCAGGCGATCATCCTGAATGACCTTCCACCAAAGTTGCGGCCGATCGTACAAGTGGTCGATGACTGGTTCACGAACCGCCGATTGGGTCTTGTCTGTGAGGCGAAGGTCGGCAAGGGCAAATTGATCGTCAGCGGAATCAACCTCAGCGGCGATCTGGCAAATCGGCCGGTCGCGCGGCAGATGTTCGTTAGTCTGCTGGCGTACATGAACTCTCCGCATTTCGATCCTTCGGTGACATTGGAAACCGCGCAGGTCAAGTCGCTGTTTGCACCGGCCGGGGCATTGCGGGTTCTCGGCGGTAAGGTCCTCAGCGCTGACAGCGAAGCACCGGGTTATGAGGCCGCAAAGGCAATCGACGGAAACCCTGCGACGGTCTGGCACACGCTGTACGAACCGGCGCAGCCGGATTACCCCCACGAGCTTTCGATCGATCTGGGCCGCAGCGTCGAAATCCGCGGATTGTCGTATTTGCCCCGGCAGGACATGCAGAATGGCTGGATCAGCGAGTACGAGGTCTATGTGTCCGAGGACCCGGCCAACTGGGGCAAGGCCGTGTATCGCGGGATCTTGCCCCGCGGCAAAGATCGCTCAATTATCACTTTTACCAAGCCCGCCACCGGGAGGTATGTCCGATTTATCGCCCTCAAAGGGATCGACGGGCAGAAGTTTGCCGCCATCGCCGAGCTGGATGTGATTCCCGCGGAAAAACTTAACACGGAACAATAAGGTCTTTGAAATGGAGAATGCCATGACTATGCAAGCCATCGTCGGAATCCATGCGATGTTGCTGTTCGGTTGGATCGGTTCGGCCGTCGAGACAGTGGGCAACTCCGAACAAGGATTGCCGAAGATCGATCGGACGATTCCGGCACCGCTGCCGGACCACCCGGGCAACATTTATCTCGAAGGCGAATCGGTATCCATCCGAGTCGGGCCGGATATTCCGCAGTCGGCCATGAGTTGGGTACTGTTTGATGATCAACATCAAAAGATCCAAAGTGGCGATGTCTTTTATGCGGGTTATCGTGCCGCGTCAATCTCGATCGGGAAGTTGCCGATTGGTTGGTATCGAATGGAGTTTTCGGATGCCGACGGAAAGCCGACCGGCTGGACGACCGCGGCGGTAATCAAACAACTGGCGGCACCGACGCCTCTGGATTCGCCGGTCTGTATCGATACGGCCATGGCCTGGTTCGCGCGGAATGACTCGGCCGAACAGGCCCGCCATGCCAATCTGGCGGTGTTGGCCGGGGCCAACTGGGTCCGCGACCGAATCACCTGGAAGGAGATGCAGCCCCAGCGCGGGAAGACCGCCGAGGCACGGACCACCTACGACATGGCCGCCGACATCCAATCGAAGGCCGGGCTGCGGGTCCTGCAGGTCTTTCACTACTCGGCCGACTGGGCCGCCGACACGGCGATGGACGGGCCCGATGCGGGCAAGCATTTCCCCCGCGACCTGCGGGATATGTACAACCTCGGCAAGGCCATGGCTCAACGCTTCCGGGGAAAAGTCCATGCGTGGGAACCGTGGAATGAGGCCAACATCGAGATGTTCGGCGGACAGACTGTTGACGAGATGTGCTCGCTGCAGAAGGCGGCCTACCTGGGCTTCAAGGCCGGCGACCCGGATGTGATCGTCGGCTGGAATGTCTATACGACCCTGCCGACAAAACAGCATACGCAGGGTCTGGCCGACAACGGCACATTTCCGTATTACGACACCTACAACATCCACACCTACGAGTGGCACCACGATTACGCCCGCCTGTGGGAACCGGCACGGCAAGCCGCCGGAGGAAAGCCCTTGTGGGTCACTGAGGCAGACCGGGGATTACCGTTTGAGACGCCCTCGCCGTGGTATGAGCAATCGCAGGAAAATGAGATGCACAAGGCCCGCTACATCGCTCAGGCCTATGCGTGCAGTTTGTCGGCCGGATGCACCCGGCATTTTCAGTTCATCCTTGGCAACTTTGCCGAAGAAGCAAACCACACCCAGTTCGGCCTGTTGCGAAAGGATTTCACTCCCCGACCGGCCTATGCGGCCTTTGCCGCCGTCGGGCGATTTTTGGCGGGGGCGAAGTTCATAACGATCTGGAATCAACCAGATCAACCCGACCTGAAGGCCTATGTCTTCAACGCTAGGCCTGATGGCAAGGATCGTCAGGTAATCGTGTTGTGGGCGGAAAAACCGGTGGATTGGAAAGAACGCAATAAGACAACGATGGCATGGCCGCTGCCCGAGAATCTGAAGATCGAACAGGTCTATGATTATCTCGGCCGCCCAATCAGTCAGCCCAAACAGATCGGCGGAGCGGCGGTGTTTGTAGTGTGCAATCCCCAAATAGCCTTACCCGATGCCTCATCCCGACCTCACCCGGAAAATCTCCCGGCATGTCCCGTGGTTTTACAAATTCAGATGCCGCGAGATCTTCGCGTGAAGATCGCGCCGATCGAGTGGTCGCAGGGGTTTGAGTACCAGATTCCAACAGGCCGGGAAACGCCGCTGGCGATGTACGCGTATAATTTTTCCGATGCGGCCGCAGAAGGGACTGTCAAACTCAAGAACCTTCCGGATGGGTGGACACTCGAGCCGAAGGAATGGCCGATGAAGATTGCCTCGATGGATCGCCAGCGGTTCGAGGCCAAACTGAAGATTGTGCCCTCCAGCGATGGCAAGACTCCTATGGGTTCCATTCAATTTCTGGGAGATTTTGGCTCGGCAGGTGAAAGCCGATTGTCGTTTGCGATTCAGGGCAAGTGATCGTCAGAGGGATTGACGAAGAATCGCGGTCAGCGTTTCGGCCGTGAGAGCCACGGGATTGGCCTTCATGCTGCTGGCCCGTTGCGCGGCCTCCACCAGAACCGGAAAATCCTTTTCCGTCAGGCCGTATCGCGACAGGCCGAGAATCTTTACCTTCTCACAAAGATCCCGGGCCCATTCAATCAACTGGTCACATCGGGCATCCGGGTCGCTGGTCAGCAACGCCGCCGCTTCATCATATCGGGCCAGCGACGAAGACGACGACACTCCCGTCCGCAGCGCCGATACATTGGCCTCGATCACCAGCCCAAGCAAGCGGGAGCAGATCGCGCCGTGTGGCGCGGCGATGGTTCCACCCAGCGGCCCGGCCAGTCCATGCACGGCCCCGAGTCCGGCATTGGCGAGCGCGATTCCGCTAAAGAGCGCCGCCAGCGACATATCTTCCCGTGCGGCCCAATCTTCGGGACGATGATACGCTCTCAGCAGAGCCTGGCCACCGCGGCGAAGTCCCTCGCGGCAGACGGCGTCGGTCATCGGGTTGGCGCGGGTGCAGACGAAGGCCTCGAGCAATTGCGTCAGGGCATCCAGACCCGTCGAAGCCGTCACCTCCGGCAACAATCCAACGGTCAACTGCGGATCAACGAGCGCCACACATGGCAGCATTAATGGGCTGCGCATACTGACCTTGACCTTGAGGTCGGGAACGCCCAGGACGCTGTTGAGTGTAACCTCCGAACCGGTTCCGGCCGTGGTGGGAATGGCAATGCAAGGGGCACAGGGGACTGCGATGGATTTTCCGGCGCCGACGACTTCGAGATAGTCCTCGATCGCGCCGGGATTGGTCAGCAAGGCGGCGACGGCCTTGGCCGCGTCGATCACGCTTCCGCCGCCCAAACCCACGACGACATCACTGCGGGCGTTGCGGGCCGCTTCAATCGCCTCGGCGACAATCGCCACTGTCGGCTCGCCTACGTTGGGGAAAACCTCCACCGAAAGGTGACGGGCAACGAGCAAATCCAGGATCGACAGATGCCGTCGCGGATCGCGGCCGGTCAGGACCAGCACACGCCGGCCCAGCGGTTCAACAATATCCGGCAATTGGGCCGCGACCCCGCAGCCAAAGAGGATCCGTCTCGCCGTCGCAAATTCGAAGCGCATCCGATCACCCACAGCAGGGCTTGGGCATATCCCACAACCGATCGCCCGGGAACACATTTTCGTACTTGACGGCGGTCCGCGGTGCGGCCATCATATCCACCACCGTGTCTCGCCAATGCTGGTAATGCGGCGTTTCCTTGTGCCGCGCGGGGGCCTGCGGGTCCCGATAGACCTCCACCAGCACAAACCGCGTTGGGTCGTTCTGCTGCTGGATCACATCGAAGCGGGCGATTCCCGCCTCGCAGACGCTGTTGCGGGCGTTTTCCATCGAGGCGGTGATAAACTCGTTGACCCGCTCGGGCTTGACTTGCACAAAGACATGAACGATCAGCATAGCCATCCTTTCCCCATCAATCCGGAAGTGTTTCCTCCAAACAAAAAGTCTGCCGCGGCGACTGGGATAGTCCTGTGACCCGCGGCAGACTCAAAGTTTCGAAACGATTCCGTTCAGCGTTTGAGCTTGGCCTGCAGCACGCTCAAGAGACGATTGGGCGTGACGGGCTTTTGGAACACGCCGCTAAAGCCGAGCTGTGCATAATCCGTCGTCTGGCTCATTCCGTCGCCGGCGCCGCTGAGCAGGAACACCGGGGTGGTGTTGTTGAGCAGCTTGAGCTCCTTGACGAAGTTGGCCCCGGCATCGACCTCTTCCATCATCAGGTCCACCAGGATCAGGTCGGGCTTGGCGTCCTTGTATTTCTTCAGGCCTTCCTCGGCGGTGTGGGCCTCGACCATGATATAATTGTTGGCCTCCAGCAGAGTCCGGATGGCCTGACAAAAATCCAGGTCGTCGTCGATCGCCAGGATCACGAATTTTCCGTTTTGCATATCTGTCTCCCTTGGATGAAAAACCTTTACCGGGCTGTCCGCAGGCGTCCGGCCCGGATCGCCGCCGACACAAATTCTATCGCCTCTCGCAGGTTCTGTCCAGCCTTCTCGGTCAGTTCCGAAACAAACGGCTCGAACGAATACCCGCGGATCGCCAGCATATAGCCGATCGTCTCAGCGTCGAACAGGTCACGGGCCAGACTCATTACCGCATCCGGCTGCACGCTGTGCGTGCTGAAGCTCGGATTCGGTCGGGCCACGATCGGCTCGAACGAAAAGGGTTCGGACCCTTCGGTCGCGGCGTCCGCAAAGACTACCGCGTCGTACTCGGCCACCGTCGCCGCATCCTCGACGGTCAACTGATAATTCGAATCCACCATCACACCCGGCAGGTCCATCCCTTCGAAGGCCGCCGCCAAGGCCGGGCCCAACCCATCGTCCTGCCGGCTCGGATTGCCGAAGCCGAACACCAGGATCCGGGGGGCCTGCGGGGTCTTACCGTGATCGGCTGTCAAGGAGCAGCCCTTGCGCATCATATAGATCGACCGTCAGCGGCATCTGCCCCATCGCATGGGTCGCGCAGGACAGACACGGATCGTA
>PMBP01000139.1 GCA_003152975.1 Phycisphaerales bacterium
CCGCGTGCGGTAACGGATCAGCGGGATCGCCTGCTTGGTCAGCGTGGTGATGACCAGCTCGCCCTTCTGGCCCTCGGCCACCGGCTGATTGGTATCGGGGTCGATGATCTCCGGGTAGAACACATCCGAGAACACATGCAGGCCCTTTTTGTGGTGGCATTCCTGCGACACTCCCGGCCCGATGATCTCCGAGAGGCCATAGATGTCCGTTGCCAACATGGCCCATCCCTCTTCGATCTCTTTCCGCATCGCCTCGCTCCAGGGCTCGGCCCCGAAGATCCCGATCTTCCATGAGGCCTTGCGGGGATCGTATCCCAGCTCCCTGGCCTCCTCCATCATATAGAGTACATAGCTGGGCGTACAGGCGATGATCCGCGGCTGGAAATCCGTCATGACCTTAAGTTGCCGCGGTGTCTGTCCCGACGACATCGGCAGGATCGTCAGCCCCATTTCCAGCGCCCCGTAGTGCAGCCCCAGACCGCCGGTAAAGAGGCCATAGCCGTAGGCGATCTGAATGGTATCGTCGGGCGTGGCCCCGGCACAGCACAGGCACCGGGCCACGACCTCGCCCCACAGCTTGAGGTCATCTTTGGTATAGCCCACCAGTGTCGGATTGCCGGTGGTTCCGCTGGAGATGTGGATCTCGTTGACCTCGGACCGCGGAACACTGAAAAGGCCAAAGGGATAATTGTCCCGCATGTCGATCTTGGTGGTGAACGGCAGCTTGGTGATGTCCTCAATCCCCCGGATATCGCGCGGGTGCACGCCGGCGCCGTCGAATTTTTTCTTGTACACCGGGCACCGCTCATACACATAGCCGGCCAGTTTCTTGAGCCGCTCGGACTGAAGATTCTTCAGATTCTCCAGCGGCATTGTCTCGATGTCTTCTCGCCAGATCATGGTCTCTCCTGTCTGCCTTCCTGAATTGCGGGTCATCAACCGGACACCATCCGTCCCAGCCGTCGGGAAATCCGGGCCCGATTCGTGCCCCATGCTTCCGTCCCCGACTTCCAGCATTACTCTATCAGATTTGATCCCATGTCGTCAAGATCGTTTTCCGCTGATCCGCTTCGATGCGCATAAAAAAGGCCCGGCGATGGCCGGGCCTTGTCGTGTAGCAAATTCGTATTGGATCAGAAGGTGAATTCCAGGTTGTACCGCAGGAAGTACGCGCCATTCCGGTTGCCGTCGTCATAATAGGTACTCGGCGCAAAATAATCTACCATAAAGTGCATGTTCAGATTCTTGCAGCACTTGTACTTCAGCAGGCCGGAGATCATCTGGCCGCGGAACAGGCCGTCTTCCGAGAATGTGGTTCCTGTCGGTCCAACCTTGGTACCGTTGTACGGATTCGTGTATTCCTGGTCGGCCCACATCAGGTTGTAGCTGGTCTGCATGGTCCACTTCGGGCAAACATCGAAGGTATATCCGACGCCGGCACGATGCAGGTTGGTCACCTCGCCGTTAGTCGACTCGGCTGCCCATAGGTAAAGGGGCAGATCGCCACCCCGGCACGACTGCGGATACTCGCCCCATAGCGGATCAAACGCCTCACTCCTATTATTATGGGGTTTGTCGCCGGACATGTACTCATAGTCGAAATTCAAGACCGAATTGCGTTCGTCCTTGAAGCTATAAGTCAACCGGTTATTTGTTCCAAAGGCGCTCATCGGATCCATGCCCTTGGTCCCGAACTGTGCGGCGGCCTCCGCCCGGTAGCCCCAGTTGGCGTCAAGCTTGCCCGACAGGGCGGCGCCGACCGTGTTGATTTCATCTTTGAAATGATCGGTTTTGGCCTTGGTTCGGCCTGCCGTACTCTGGCGGTACCAACTCGATGCCTCGTCCTTCTTATAAATGTAATAATACTCGGCAGTCGTGGATTCGCTCCATTTGTCCGTGACATACACGATCGCGCCGGTTTCATCCTGCTTATCCGTCAGATGCTTATGGCCCGAGCTTTCAAACTTGTTCCCATAGGTGTTATCGTAATTGAAGGGCTCCGAATACTGGCTTTCAGCGTCCCTATTAGCGATTGCGATCAGATCGACCTTCGTGCGGTCCGACAGGTCATAGGTAGCCCGCACTGCATCAAAGAACATCGTTCGCGATCCGTCTCCCGGGGTGCCGTCACCCACCAGCCAACCGTTGCCCAGCATAATATCCTGTCGCCCAACCACCAGCGTCAGAGGGGCGTTGAAGGCATTCCTCCAGGTGATATTCAGGCGATCCATGATCACTTCATCATCCTGGTGTTCCTGTCCCCCAGTAGCGTTGTAGGTGCTCATTTCCCATACCCACCGGGCGTTGATGTCCACATCCGGCGTAACCGCATACGATGCCGAACCTCGGAAACGAAACCGCTGGCGGTTGTAGGCGTTGTCCTGCGTCCGGGGACCGGCAACTCCGTCACCCTGCGACTCGTTCAGGCTGCGGAAGTTCCGGGCGTACTCTTCCCGAAGCCGCATATCCAGTCCCAGAGTTAAACCGTCAAACGGTTTGTGGAATGCATCCAGCCATGCCCCCGCCAGATGCTCGTTCCCTGCCGGCGCCGGTGCTGCCGCCGGTGCCGCGGCGGGCGCAGCAGGTTTTGCTGCTGCCGCATCGGCGGCCATGACGGTCGCGGGAATGGCGACCGCCGCCATCAGCACCGCAACCATTGTCCATTTCTGCCATCTACTCATTCCAGTTCTCCTAACTGCCTGTCCTTAACCTTAGTTCCTTCAACTATTTGCGTTAGAGGTACTACCCTCTTCTATCGGCCCTACGCCACCGCCGGATTGATTTTTTTCCGGGCCTGACGCTTACAACGATCACCTGCTAAAATCTGCAGGATGACCCCGCTGTTCCTAATCAGGGAGATTAAAATTTCGATATGGGAACGGAAACGGACTCAATGAAGAATTCCCCCCTCCGAAGGAAGCCGACCGGAACGGCTTACCTCCCTCTGCATCCGAAATAACAATCTGGGATTCCAGTACTGAAAACCGGCCTTTTGGATTCATCCGTGATCCTTCGTCGATCCAATCCCTGAGTTCCTTCTCGATCACACAACCAATTTCATGGAATAAGAATTCTACCCGGAGCCCTTCCGTTTGCCAATTCCATTTCCCATTAAATTGGTAATTTTCCAAAACCGTATCTGTTCATAGTAACATTTCAAAATAAATCAAGGGAAGAATAATAAAATAATTTAAGTCCGATAAACCGTGGGTTCTGTCAACCGGTTCAACTCCTGCCTCCGGAAAGCGCCGAGAAACCTTGTCACCCGCCCAACAATCGTCGGGCATTGCCTCCCAGAAGGAGCGATTCCCGCTGAGCCCCCAGCCGCATCTCCCGTACCATCCGAATACATTGCTGCTGGTCATCCCACGGCGAGTCCGTCCCGAACAGAACAAACTCAGCCGGATGCCGCGCGATCAGGTCACGGGCCTTTTCAAAGCCGAGGAAATCGGCCGCATAGGAAATATCCAGATAAATCTTCCGGCCGATCAGGACCTCGCCGACCCGTTCCCACTGTTCCCACGCGCCCAGATGCGTGGTCACCAGCTTCAGTTCCGGGAACGCCTCGACGACCCGCAGGATACGGTCCGGCCCGCCGCGATCGATCCGCTCGAAGCCAATGTCGTACCCCGTGTGCACCACCAGGATCAGCCCTTCGCGGCACATCCGCTCGTACAGCAGCATCATCCGCGGCTCGTCGAGAACGAACTCCTGGTAGTACGGGTGCATCTTGATTCCCTTGAATCCCTCCGCCGCGATCTGACCGACCCGATCGACGGCTTTCGGATCCCCCGGATGGACCGACGGAAACGGAATCACTCTCGGGGATCGGATCTGCCCGCACCAGTTCAGGATCGACTCGTACTGCCCTTGCCGCGTCGCGATACAACACAGCACGCTGGCCTCGACGCCCGCCTCGTCCATTGACCGTAACAGCGAACCCAGCTTGCCGTCCAGATAGGATGGAACCTGCGGCACTTCGGCCCGCAACTTGGCCATCGCCGCATCCGCCACCGCATCCGGAAACGCATGCGCATGAAAATCAATGATTCCGCCGACCATATTTCTCCTATTGTTATCCGGGTTGCACGCTTGCTTTTTGCAACCCATTACTGTATCCTGTCGCCCAAAATGATCCACCAATTTTTCGAAAGGAAAAATATGTCGGCGATTCGATCTGCAGTTCGGTGTGCGGATATCATGGTGTTATCAGTCCTTCTGTGTGTCGGCACGGGTTGCCGCCCCGACAAACCGGCCCAACCCGCCAACACGACTCCCCCGCCGACCGAACCGGGCGCCAAGGCCGCCTCACCCGCAGCCGAAAAAACCGCCGCCACTGCCGCAAAGCCGGCCGCCGAGGCCCCCAAACCCGCGGCCGCCCCTCAGCCCGCCATCCCCGGCCTGCCGGAAGGCGCCTGGGTCGTCGAGTTGAAAACCTCCATGGGCAACATCGTTCTGGCCCTCGACCACAAGGCCGCCCCGGTCACCGTCAAGAACTTCGTCCAATATGTCCAGGATGGCTTCTTCGACGGCACCATCTTCCACCGCGTGATCAAGGGGTTTATGATCCAGGGCGGCGGCTTTACCCCCAACCTCCAGCAAAAATCCACCCGGGCCCCGATCGCCAATGAGGCCTCCAATGGTCTCAAGAATCTCCGCGGCACCATCGCCATGGCCCGAACCAGCAATCCCAATAGCGCCACCGCCCAATTCTTCATCAACCATGCCAATAACGCCGGATTGAATGCCCAGGGCCGAGACGCCGGGTACGCGGTCTTCGGATCGGTCATCAAGGGAATGGAAGTCGTGGATGCCATCGCCGCCGTTGCAACGAAAAACCAGGGCGATTACCAGAATGTCCCCGTCGAGCCGGTGGTCATCACCTCCGCCAAGGTCCTCCAGCAGCCCAAGCCCTGACGATCAAACAGGAGTTTTTGCCCATGAATAAGCCGCTTTGTATGTCGGCCGCGTTGATTCTTTGTCTGGGTACAATCGCCGCCGGCGCCGCCGACAACTGGCCGTCCTGGCGCGGCCCCGCCTTCAACGGCGTCTGCGATGCCGTCAATGTCCCCACCGCCTGGAGCGCAACGGACAATGTCGCCTGGAAACTCCCCCTGCCCGGCCCCAGCGGTTCCACCCCGGCCGTCTGGGATGACCGCATCTTCGTGACCACCACCGGCGAGGGTAAAAACCTCGTCCTGTGCGTCGATCGCTCCGGCAAGATGCTCTGGCAAAAGGCCATCGGCGACGAGCGCAAGGCCAAACACGACCGCAAGGGCAGCGGCGCCCATCCCTCCCCCACCACCGACGGCACGCATGTCTTCGTCTATTACCGCAGCGGCGACCTGGCCTGCCTGGACTTTCAGGGCAACATCCTCTGGCAAAAAAATCTCCAGCAGCTCTACGGCCCCGACACCCTCTGGTGGGATCTGGGCACCTCGCCCGTCCTGACAAAAGCCCATGTCGTTGTCGCGGTCATCCACGATAAGCCCGCATTCCTGCTTGCCTTCGACAAGACCACCGGCAAGCTCGCCTGGAAGCAGGACCGCTCCCTCGACGCGCCCCGCGAGGCTAACCAGAGCTACACCACGCCCATCGTATATTCCGAAGGCGATCGGCAAACGCTTTTTGTCCTCGGGGCTGACCACATCACCGCCCACGACGCCGCCGACGGCAAAGAGATCTGGCGAGTCGGCGGTCTCAATCCCGACGACCAGGGATTCTTTCGCTGCATCGCCTCGCCGGTGGTCTCCGACGGCATCCTCGTCGCCCCCTACGCCCGCGGCAAGACCCTCACGGCCGTGCGACTCGGCGGCTCCGGCGATGTCACCAAGACCCATCAGGCATGGTTCCGCGACGACTTCTCGGCCGACATCCCTTCCCCCGCCGCCAAAGACGGCCGCCTCTACCTGCTCTCCGATCGTGGGCAATTCGCCTGCATGGACATCAAAACCGGTAAGACCCTCTGGTCCGGGGAACTGGCCAACCGTAAAGCGACCTTCAGCGCATCGCCTGTCCTGGTGGACGGCAAAATCTACCTGACCAGCGATTCGGGAACGACTTTCGTCCTCCAACAGGGAGATGAATTCAAGCTCCTGGCAACGAATGAACTTGGCGAATTCACCCTGGCCACTCCTGTTTTCACCCGAAACCAGATCCTGATCAAAACCTATAAAAATCTCTTCTGTATCGGGAAATAGACATGCTCTCTCTGCCCTCAACTCGGAAACAAATCGAGATTCAATTCGTCAGTTTGATTTGGAGGGGGAACTGGGATTGACCGAAGAAGGTCCCGCTCCGGCCGCC
Source organism: Phycisphaerales bacterium (assembly GCA_003152975.1). Classification (GTDB taxonomy): domain Bacteria; phylum Planctomycetota; class Phycisphaerae; order Sedimentisphaerales; family Anaerohalosphaeraceae; genus FEN-1350. The sequence continues at coordinate 6,307 of PMBP01000139.1, forward strand.
GGAGAGGGAATGGCCGGAGCTTCCGAACCCGGCTTGGTAGCGGTTGGCGTTGGGACCGGCGGCAGATACTCCTTCTGCCACGCCTTGAGTTGTTCCGACCAGTGGGGCCATACCGTTCCCGTCGGCGCCGCAATCGCGCCCAGGGCATTGATCAGGGCTGCCTTGGTTTCCTTCGTCACCGTCCCGGAATTCAGATAGGTCTGAACCAGAACGATCAGGGCATCGTCGGACTTCAGGTCCTTTTGTTCGATCAGCCGCCGCGAGAAAACCCCCACCGCCCGCGCAATATCCCCAACCGACAGATACCGCCCCAGCAACTCCATCCGCACCGCCAGTAGTGAGACGGCGTTCTTCTCGCCCTGGAGTCGGCCCTCCACCATCCCCAGCAGTTCGGTTACGCGGGACATGTTGCCCGCATTGGTCTTGAGCTTCTCGATCCACCCCAGGATCACCACAGCCCCCTGCCGCTGCAGGATCGACGCCATCGCCGACCACGCGGCCTCCGCCTCGCCGTTGATAGTCAGCCGATCCGACAACCAGGCCAGATCCTCTTCGTCGCCGACCTCGCCGTCCAGCCCGATCACGATCTTCCGAACCGCCGGGCTTGGGTCATCCCCCAGCTTGCGGTCGCGAAAGGCCGCATAGGCCTGCGGCTTGCCGATATTCGCCATCCCCGTTACCGCCGCTTCCCGAACCGTTGCATCCGCCGTATCCGACAATCCCGCCAGCAGCGCCGGCTGGTACAGCGTCGTGGCCACATCCCGCAGGGCCGTCTTTCCGCACAATTTGGCCATCACCATCAACAACTGGCCCCGAAGCGGCCCCGTCTGGCCTTCCGTCGCCTGGTATCGGTTCAGGATCATCCGCAGGTAACTTTGCGCCACCGGCGTCTCGATCCCATTGATCTCCAGCACTTTGCGGATCACTTCCGCCCCCGGATACACCCGGTCCGAATCCTTCTCGGCCAGGAAGGATGCCGCCAGTCGCAGCGTATCCATCCGGACCGACGACGGCAGTTTGATTGGCGAACCCGGTGTAAAGGCGAACGAACACGCCTCCCCGAGCGCCTGGAACAACGCCAGCGCGACCTCGTTGTCTTTTTCCACCTGCAACTGGGCCAGCAACTTTTCCGCCGGATCTAATGCGCTTTTATTGGCCAGAACCCGCGCCGTCGCCAACCGCACATCCCGGTCCGGATCCAACACCAGCGACAACACCGCCGTCCGCAACTCCGACGACGCCATCGCCGCATAGGTCGAGACCTTGCTCAGAGCCCACAACCGCTCGGCCGCCAGGTCACTGGTCAACTTGGTCACCAGCATTGACGGCTTGCCCGCGTCATCCGCCGCCGCGTACTCCTTGTCCTGCATCGCCAGGTACTTCGTCTTCCAGATATCCCGATCCGCCCCCACCATCCGGAGTTGCTCCTGCTGGCGGGCCACGCGATCCCGCAATACCGCCATCAGATCCCGGATAAATTCCGTCGATCGGCGATTCTGAAAGTCCTGAACCATCCCGTCCAGCGTCGCCGATCGAGTTCCTTCCGGAACCCCAAAGATCTCCTGCAGGGCCTTATCCGCCGCCGCCGCGACCGTCTTGTCGCTGTCTTTGCGAAGCGCGTGGAGCGCCGCGATCGCCTCCTTCTCCGGCCACAGCTTCAGGGCATAAATCACATTCAGCCGCGTCCGGGGCTCCAGTGTTGCGTCCGCCGCCATCTTGGACAGGGGATCAAACGCCTTCACAAACGGGTAAATCAGCAGGGCCTCCCCCGCCAGACGCGCCTCGGATATGTCCCCGGAGGACAAAATCCCCACAATGGGTTTCAGAAATTCGTCCGGCTTGCTGACCATCTCGGCCAAACCCCGGCTCTTGATCAACGCCCGGCAAATGGCCTGCCGCGTCAGGGGATTGTCTTTGGCGATCAGCGACTGCATGAGCAACTCGCGGGATGCGCTGTCGGTGTGGGGAAACAATTCCACCGCCGCGTCCATGCGGCTTTCCTCCGTCTGGCCCTGCAGCAGGGCCGTCCGGATGATCCGCAGTTGTCGCTGCGCATCGGTCTCCACCGTCGTAGCGTCGGGCTTGGGTGCCGTCGTGCCCGGGGCTTCCTGGACCCGCGCAGCAATAACACCCACACCCAGCATGCAGATCAACATCCATCCGATGATTCCCTGTCGTCTCAACGGACCTCCCGATCCCTGTCGCTCATTTGGAATTGCTGCTTCATAATCAACCCATCCATGCGTCTTGTTTTGCCCCGGCGGCCCTGTTGCCGAGAATACTGGTCAGCCCCAATCCCGTCAACGGGTTTTCCCGCGATTTCTTCTGCATTTGAAAAGTTTTTTTCGTCTCGACGGTATTCCTTTCAAATCCCGCGTCCGCCCGCTCCGCCGGACACAACTTCATCGCCTCTGATATCGATGACCCTATTCTATTAGACGCAACGGGTCCCCTTTTTATGTCAAGCCAGTTATATAGAATTCTCAATCGCCTCTGTTTGAAACGAATACCCATTGTCGAAACAGTCTCGAATCGGTTTTGCCGAAACGATCCACAATCTGTACGACTCCGGATGCAAGGATAAACCCGGAGAGATCAAGATCCCGATTGAATGTGGAAAATTTTTTGTTTCCAAAGTCCCATAATAAGCAACCTATAACCTTCTCAGAAGCAATCTCCCCCCTATTACTCATCCCCTCGTAATATTTTAACCAAATACACTATATTGCCCAGATTAACTTTTACGATAATACACTGTAACTTGAATATTAACCATATTAACGGAGTGCGATATGGCAACCACAATGGAAACAACATTGGCAGAACAGAGAAGGGATGTCCGTTCCGATTTGTCTTGGCCCGTCAGCGTCTGGCTGCCTGAAGCCAATCGCTTCTTCAACGGCCGTAGCAAGAATGTCAGCTNNTCCCGATGACCACGCCGATTCGTCCCGGCCAGGAAGTGGAGATCAACTTCCCCCGGACGATGAACCTGGCCCGACAAAAGGGCCAGTATGCCCGCATCAAATGCGCCAAGGTCCTGCGCGTGGACCGCAAGGGAATGCTCGAAGGCGCCTGTATCGGCATGGCCGTGCAATTCAGCGATAAGGATATCGAAACCACATAACGATCCCCCCTTTTGGGGCTGGTATCCACAAACCACAGCGGCTGATGACATACGCCCGTCATCAGCCGTTGTGTTGCGCCGCAAGACAAACTGCTATCCGCCATCGCTATTTATCGAGGACCGCTCCCGTCCCGAAGCCAGGGTTGCGACAGAATCGCCAGATCCGCCAAATCGACCCGGCAGTCGCCGTTGATATCGCCCGCATAGACCGCCGCACAATCCCCGCCGAACCAGCTTTCCTCTGATCCGTCTTTTTTGTGACCGGATCAAATCCGCCAGTTTTCGGACAACTCCTCGAAGTCCGGCATGGAAACGGTGCCGTCCCCATCGGCGTCGGCCTTGCAGGAGTCGCAATCGCTCTTGAGCCACTCCCCGGCCAATATCAGCAGGTCGTCGAGATTGACCGCGCAATCGCGGTTAAAGTCGCCTTCGAGAGACGATGGATTGTCGTCATAGGTCAGCGTGATCTGCGGGTTGTTGTCGCGGATGGTCTGGAGGTCGCGGCAATAGGCCCCTCGATTCAGGGGATTGCCCTGCAGCTCCAACTCAACCAACCGCGTCAATCGGGTCAGTTCAAAGATATCGCCGATTTGATTGTCATCGAGATCCAACTCCTTCAGATTGACCAACCCTCCCAGCCATCCCACTGCCGCAACTTGGTTCCGACCTAGATCCAACACCTCCAGCTCGGTCAATCGTGTCAGGGCGGCGAGGATCTCTATTTGATTATTTTTCAGCTCCAGTTTCTTCAGATGGATCGCCGTCTCCAGTCCTGTCAGATCAACGATCTGCCGGGATCGGGCGTCCAGTTGCGTCAATCGCTTCATGTTCTCGACCGTCGGATCGGTTATGCCGAGGGCGGCCTCAACGGCGGCCCGCAGATTGGCGTCGGCAAAGACCACGGGTGTCCGGTTGGGCAACACCGCCCGCCAGGCCTCCTCGAGTCCCTGCGGATTGCGGCCTCGGCCCACGATTGTCGTGCCGTCATCGGAGATATCCCAGGCAACCAGCAGCGCCCAGCCGGCGAGGTTAAATCCATAATCTGACTCCAATACTTCCTGAATTAGCCGCATCCCGTTGTCGGCGTCCCAGATGAAGGCCGACCGTGTCTCGTCGGGGTATTCAACATAGCCGACCACGACTGACCCGTCGCCGGAAACGCCCTGCGCCCGGCTCTGATTGTTTTCGCCGAGCGTCGGGATTGGGACAACGCCATCAGCGGCCGTCCATCGAAAGGCCTGGAAGATCGAAGGGCTTAACATCGTCCCCACGATAACCGAACCGTCGCGCGACAGCGCATCAGCGGAAAAGATATCGCCCAGCGGGACGACCCCTCCCTCGGCCGTCCAAGTGAAGACCGTCCGCGTGCTCAGCGCGTCGCTGATACAGTCGCCCAAAATGACCCGCCCATCCTGCGAGATGCCGGTCGCGGTCGTGCGAAGGTCGGCATCGAAGAACACACCCAAGTCAAAGAAGCCGCCCTCCGGAGTCCACACGAAGGCCCGGTCCATCGGCTTGTTGTTGACGACGACGGTCCGCGCGCCGACGATCCGGTTCCCATCGCCGGAGATGCTGTGGGTAAAGACTCCCCCGCCGCTGAGGGTCAGCCGGTCCGAAATGGCCCCGTCCACCCAGCGAACCCCCTCCCATCCGACCGATGATCCGAATGAAAAACCTCCCCACCCCGAAACCGCCCGCCCGTCGGCGCTGATGTCGCCGGCCCAGCACATCGCCAACCCCTCCGGCCACGGCAGCGGAACCATCCCGCCTGTCACCGTCCACAGATATCCCTGCTGCATTGTCGCCGTGTTGCTCGAGCCAACCGCCGCCGACCCATCCGCCGAGACCGCCCGTGCCTCGCTGCTGTCGCCGCCCGGCAAGAATCCGAGCCCCTGAAAACTCGCCGCATAATCCCCGCCGAACCAACTCTTGCTGGCTGTGGTCGTGCCCCCGTCGAATCCCATATTTACGATGCCGCCATTGGGGGCCGGTTCGTCTCCAACCGGACTTGCGGGGTCGCCGGCGTCAATACAGGGGCTGGTGACCGAATCCCAGGCCCATTGTTTTGCCGCAGGATCCCACCGTCCCGCCTGCGACTTCAGGTGATAATCTCCATTTGTTGCATCCGAAAACAATGGATCGACGGCCAGATTTCCTTCGCCCGCAAAGCCACCCTGAATATCGCTATACCGGATACCAATGGCCGTCTTATCCAACGACGCCACCTCGTTTCCCCCGTCCCACAGGATGCAGTTGCTCATCGTGACTTCACTGGCCGAATTGTGCATGAACGAATCGCAGAAAATCGCCCGCGCCGTCGGCGCCGCATTGCCCGCGAAGGTGCAGTTGGTAACCGTCAGCCGGTTCTGCTGCCAGATTTCCGCCGATATCGCTCCGCCCCGGCCCGCGACAGGCCCCTGCTGTCCCACATGGTTGGCGACAAACAGGCAGTTCTCGATCGTCACATCGCTGACGGCCCCCGCATACCACGACCAGTTGCCGACGCTGATCGCCCCGCCGGAGTTCGATTCGTTGTCCTCGAATACGCACCGCTGAAAGATCGGCTCACTCAGTTCGCTGAACACCGCCCCGCCATACCATGTACCCCGGTTCCGGAGAAACACGCTGTCGCTGACCACCGCATCGCTCTTGTCGGCGCAATACAACGCCCCGCCGCGCTGCCCGCTGAAGTTATCCTCAAACAGGCATCCATTCACCACCGGACTGCTCCCGCCCCCGTTACAGATCCCGCCGCCGAATTCGTACTCCGACCCGTTCCGCAGGAATTGGCAATTCGTAAGGGTTGGATTGGACTGGTTGTAGTTGGCTACGCCACTGCGAATGTGCTCCTCGAATACGCAGCCCTCCAGCACCGGGCTCGACTGCGTATCGTTGTACATCCCGCTGTACACATTCCGCCGAAAGCTGCAATTCACGAACACCGGCCGGCTCCCGTCGCGGTTATACACCCCACCGCCCCCTTGCGCGCTGTTGGCGACAAACACACAATCCCGCACGGTACAATCTCCCGGCCCGTTGTACAGACCGCCCCCGTACTCCGTCGAAACCCACTCCCCGTCGTCGCCCGGAATATTGGCGTTGCCCCCGGTGATCGTAAATCCTTCGAGAACAGCCGTGCTGTCGGTCCCGGTTCCCACGATCACATGAATCGCATTGTCCTGACGATCGGAATGGTAAATCATCTGGTTCAGATCCAGTTCGGCCGGATCATTGCCCGCCAGGTCACCGCTAAGAATGGTGATATAAACCGAGGGATCCCGGAAATCCGGATTCATCGCCCCCGCTCCTGCATAGCCCCCGAGAATCGTTACGCCGTTCTTCAGGGCATAGGTTTCATACCGCCCCAGAGATGGCCGGTCGCTCAGTGCAAATTGATCCGGCCGGTACACGCCCTGGGCCACCCGAATCTCGTCTCCCCCGGATGCCATCATCAATGCATCCTGCAAGTACATATACGCGTCGGTCCAACTCGTTCCATTGTTGGCTCCAACAGCGCTGTCGTCCACAAAAAGGGTCCCGCCAAAACTCGCCGCTGACACCATCGCCGCAAAGACAAGGAGTCCCAATCGCTGGTAATGCCGCATACCCGTTCTCCGATCTGCTCAAGTGGTTCTTATCGTGTTTCCAACCAGTGTCCGGCCAGAATCGCAAAGTCGGCCAGGTTCACCGCACAGTCGCCATTGATGTCCCCGGCCACGATAGTAACACATACCGGCCCGCCGAACCAGCTCTTACTGGCCTGGTCCGTGCCGCCATATGCGCCCATGTTGACCACGCCCCCGTTGGGGAACGGCTCGAACATAATCGGGCTGGCCGGATCGCCCGCGTCGATACACGGGCTGGTCACGGTATCCTGAACCCACGCCTTCGCTGCCGCATCCCATCGTCCCGCCTGGCTCTTGAGGTGGTAATCGCCCGGTTCCCACAACAGGATTTCGGTCGCAGCGCTGCCCGGGTTGCCCTGGATGATCATCCCGATCCACTGCCCCGGCTTGGCAAACAGCGGATCCTCATCGATATTCCCCGGCCCCGTCCAGCCCCACTCCACATTGCTGTAGCTGACGCTGATGGTCGGGATTTGCCAGGGACTGATTTCATCGCCCCCGTCCCGGAAGATGCAATTGACGATCCGCGAGGGCTCTACCATCCCCAGCGAAAGCGCGTTGCCGTCATCGCTGGCGACATTCCCCGCAAAGGTGCATTGATTCAGGTTACACAGAAGCACTGTTCCGATGGCTCCGCCGTCGTTCCCGGTACGATTGCCCGTAAACAGGCATCCCTGCGCCGAGAGCTCATCGCCGCCCCACACCGCCCCGCCGCCGTACTGGCCGTAATTGCCGTTGAACGCGCAATCGCGGAGGTCCACGCGACTGTGGTTCAGATTGGCCATGCCGCCGCCCCAGTTGAGGGTACGATTCTGATCGAACAGACAACCGACCAGGGTGGGCTTGCTGTTTTCATTGCACATCCCGGCCCCGTACGAGTCGGAATCATAATCCTCGGCCACATTCTGGACAAATGAACAGCGTATCAGCGACGGACTGCTGTCGGCACAATACATCCCGCCGCCCTCGGCCGCCGGGCCTCCATAAACGAACGCGACATTGCCCGTGATCGTGCAGTCGATCAGCGTCGGTGACGCCGATTCGACATAGACGCCGCCGCCGTGATAATTCTTCGCTTCGGATGATTCGCCGAATGCCCAACCGTTGGCCGTCCCGCCCGTAATCACGAATCCATCCAACACCGCCGACGCATCCACGCCGATTGCCGTCACCACATGCAGACTGTTACCGTATTTCCGCGATCCGCGATCGATCAGTTTCGAATCGAAACTGTCGTTTGTCAGTGTCTCTATCGTGCCGCTCAGGTCGCCGCTCAGAATCGTCTTGAAGGCCTTCACCTCCCGAAGGTCCGGATCGGCCGCTCCATAACCCGCAAATCCGCCCTGAATTTTCACGCCATTTTTCAACTGGAATGATGCCTCGCGGCTGCCGTTCGGATCGGCCGGTTTGTAGGTTCCCTGC
>PMBP01000515.1 GCA_003152975.1 Phycisphaerales bacterium
GAAGCACGCCTCCTGGCAGGTCATCCGCTTCCAGCCCGAACAGTTCGAGGGCCTCCTGGATCACTGCCCCTCCGTCAAGCAGTTCACCAAGATCACCATGACCAACGACGCCGTCCGCTATCAGGACCAGTCCCTCGAAAGCGTCCGCGTCTATGGCATCGAAACCCCCTGGCACGACATCGAATCCCGAAAACCCATCGAGGGCGGAACCTTCTCGCTGGTCGATGAAATGCAGGGCCGGATGGTCTGCATGGTCGATCCCGGCCTCCGCGACAAACTCCGCATGGACCGCAACTGCGTCGGCGCCTTCCTCAATATCGGCGAATTTACCTACCGCGTCGTCGGCGTCGTCGAAAAGCAGCCCAGCTTCGCCATGTTCGGCAACGGCGGCCAGGGCGAGCAATACGAAGTTTTCATCCCCTTCAAGACCATGTATCGAAGCAATAGCAATGAACGCTGGTTCCAGGTCATGGCCGCCAGCCGCACGCCGGAAGTCTCCGAGGAGGCCAAGGCCGAACTGACCTTCTTCCTCCGCCAGAAACGCAACCTCAAACCCGGCCTGCCCAACACCTTCAACATCGAAACCGTCGCCAGCGGCGTCAAGACCTTCAACACCATCGCCCAGCGCTTCACCATGGTCGCCGGCGGCGTCGTCGGCATCTCCTTGCTCGTCGGCGGGATCGNNTTCTCGTCGAGGCCGTCGTCCTCTGCTGCATCGGAGGCCTCCTCGGCGTCGGCTTGGGACAATTCATGACCTCGATGATCGCTAAAATCCCCCAGGCCAACCTCGACAAGGCCTACATCCCCCTCTGGGCCGTCCTGATGTCGATCGGTTTTTCCGGAATGGTCGGCGTCTTCTTCGGCATGTTCCCGGCCGTCAAGGCCGCCAATCTCGACCCCATTGAGGCATTACGACATGAATAACATCCGCTTCTCTCCATACTCCGTCCTCGCCGCGACCGTCCTGGGTCTGGGTCTGTTCTGGTTCGCCGGCTGCGAATCCGTTTCCGAGCAGGACTCCTTCTACGAATACCCCATTCCAAAGGAAAAGCTCAAACAGATCGAGCCGATGAACCTCAAGGAATTCAAATCCGAGCCCGCCAAGCCCGGCGAGCCGGTCACCCTGCCGCCCGCCGAGGAGGCCGCCAAGGAAATGACCATCTCGCTGGAGCAGGCCCGCGCCCTGGCCGTCGAAAACAACCTCGACCTTCAGACCCAGCTCATTGCCCCCGGCATCTCTGAGGCCGCCCTTCGCGCCGAGCAGGCCAAGTTCGAAGCCGCATTCTTCACCAATGTCAACTACAATAAGGTTGACCGACCGATCCCGACTTACCTGTCAACCGGCGGCGCGACGAACACAACGATCGCCGGCTCGCAGTACGATGATGGCTATGTCGATCTCGGCGTCCAGATGCCCCTCCAGACCGGCGGCACCATCACCCTCGACTTCGCCGACGACCGGTCCAAGACCAACTCCGGCGGTGCCTTCAACCCACTCTACACCGAGAACGCGACCTTCTCGATCAGCCAACCCCTGCTGAAAAATGCCGGCCAGCGCTTCAACTTCCACACCATCCGGCTCGCCCAGTACAACAAGGCCATCACCGACAACCTCACCAAGCTTGAGGTCATCCGCGTCATCGCCGCCGCCGACCGCGCCTACTGGCGGCTCTACGCCGCCCGCCGCGAGCTCCAGGTTCGCCAGCAGCAGCACGACCTGGCCGTCAAACAGCTCGACCGGGCCAAACGCATGGTTAATGCCGGCCAAACCGCCCAGGTCGAGATCGTTCGCGCCGAGGCCGGCGTCGCTCGCCAACTGGCCGCCATCATCACCGCCGAAAACGCCCTCCGCGACCGCCAGCGGGAGTTCAAACGCCTCCTCAACAAGCCCGGCCTGCCCATCGACAGCGTCACCATCCCCATCCCCTCCAACGAGCCCGACCCCGTCCACTACGACCTCGACGCCCAGCCGATGATCGCCCGCGCCATGGAAAACCGCTGGGAAATGCTGGACCTGGAACTCAAGCTCGCCCAGGATGCCAGCACCATCGACGCCGCGAAAAACCAGACCCTGCCCCTGGTCACGCTGGAGTACTCGTACAATGTCAACGGCGTTGGCGCCACCCGCACCGATTCGCTGGACATGCTCAACCAGAAGCATTTCGAAAGCCACGCCATGGGCGCCCGCCTGGTCGTTCCCCTCGGCAACGAGGCCGCCAAAAACAACCTCCGCCAGTCGATCCTCGTCCGACGGCAACGGCTCGTCGGCCGCGAGTCCCGCAAACAGCTCATCCAGCAGGAAGTCCTCAACGCCCTCGACCAGCTCGAGGCCAACTGGCAGCAGATCCTCGCCGCCCGCCAGTCCTCCATCCTCGAAGGCCGACTCTACGAAGCCGAGATCCGCCAGTTCGAGCAGGGCCTCCGCACCAGCACTGATGTCCTCCTGGCCCAGACCACCTTCGCCGACGCCCAATCCGCCGAGATCACCGCTCTGGTCGCCTACGAAATCTCTCTCGTCGATATCGCCTACGCCACCGGCACCCTCCTCGGCGCCGCCAAAGTCGAGTGGCAACCCGTCACCCCCGACCTCACAAAATAAGTCCCCTGTACAAGAAAAAGGAGTCGCTGGGAAATCTGTTTTGTTTCCCTTTCTCACTTTTCATACTTTTCTCACCTTTCTCACCTTCTTCCGTCATTCCGACCGAAGCACGGCAACGCCGTGCGCAACGGAGGAATCCGTTTTCCTTTTCACGCCCTTCACACCTTATTACCATCTGATCAATCCGTTTCCCCATCGCCTGTCCGGAGACAAGGTCCTGCGTCAAACATCATAAAGCCCAGATAGGGTGTCCAGCAGATGTCCACCGGACGGAAAATCCACTTTCCCGTCCGGGTTATAATCGGATTCTCTGAGTCTTCCCATCCGCCCTGGAAATCCCGATGAACCTTTCGTTGTACAAAACCGGCCAACTCGATTTCGGCCGTGATCCGGCGATCCGAAACCTCCAACACCGTCACGATCGCCTCGGAAGTCTTGTCCGGGGATAACCGCCACGGCCAGTATCCCGCAAAACCATCGTAGGACAGCGTGCCATCCTGTGCGGTGCATCTGTAGGTCTGACACTCGCGGAGTTCGGCCGGCAGAACGAAAAAGAACAGGTGGCGCGAACCATGGGCCGTGGTTCTGCGCCCGTGTGACCAGCCATCCATGTGGATCAGAAGGGTATGCGTTCCGGATTGCATTGCCGGTTCGGATCCATACACCGTTTGCCGTTGTACCAGATCCGCTGCACGGACAAATCCGTCCTCGGCGTACGCACTCTGATCTGGGCCGATCAATTCGCATCCGCCAACCCCGACCATCACCGCAAATCCAATTACCCCAAGCCAAACGGACCGGATGAAAACCATCGAATGCCTCCCTGCAATCCCATCAAGATCGATATCGATACCCCTCTTGGGTCGCCGTTTTCCGCCTTTCGAAATGGCGACTCCCTCTATTAAATCTTTTATTTGTATTTTTTATCTTTTATTTTTAATCTTTGATCTTACCCTATGAGCATCGTATCCGGATTGAGATTCTCCTTCTCGATAGACTTAAAGTAGTTCACCGTCCCGACCCGCATCTCCGTGGTGGCCGCGTCGTCGCACACGATCAGCGTGTGCGCGTGCATCTGCATGCACGACACCGTCCACATGTGATTGACGCCCGCCTCGATCGCCGCCGCCATCGCCCGCGCCTTGTTG
>PMBP01000187.1:0-7874 GCA_003152975.1 Phycisphaerales bacterium
GTCGCGTATAGCGTTGTAGTACTAAAATCCCCCACCAATTCGGTTGTGAATGGGGGATGATTTGGGTGTTACCGTGCGAATTCCGCGGCCACATAACTGATGGAACGTAAAGGATTTGTAAAAAATCGGGGATTCCTGTAATTTTTGGGGTTCTGGAGCGTCTTGATTAATGAAAGGCCCACAAAGGAATGTGAAGATGGGCAAAGAGAGTATTCGGCCAGAAAGGAGGCCGACCATGATTCGAATGAAATGCGAAAAATGTCAGGCGGTTTTGAATATCGCGGATGAGTCTGCGGGTGGGAAAGTCAAATGCACCCATTGCCATGCCGTTGTGGCGGTGCCGCAGGTCTTGGCGAAATTCGACAGTCTCTTCGGCGAGATTCGCTATATCGGCCACGACATGACGGAATTGCGATTCCGCCAGTTGTTCCAGGCCCTGTTGCAGCAGGAAAAGCAGGCCCCGGCGATCAACGAAGATCAACTCGTTCCGGCGTGACCGTTCCGCCGGACGCTTGAACAAACCTTCCTAAGCGTCACAGTCCTCCAGGCAGGAGCCGGCCGGAACACTTCCGAGCCGGTTTCTGCGTTTTTATTGCGCGGGGCGATTATTGAACGATGGCGTGTTTTTGGGGCCAAGGATGTTCTGGATTCCCGCTTTCGCGGGAATGACACGGATGATCACAGTTAATCGCTCAGTTTGTTAATTTTGTATGAAATCGCACGATTATCGCGGGCCTTTGCCGTGCGTGGCCTTTTCGTAGGCGGCCATGATCGTGTAATAAATCTGCGCTTCGAGCTTCATCGCCTCCGGGTGGGCGTCGCGGTATCGATGGATGGCGTCGTGGTCGGCCCGATCGATTTTGCCGTCGGCGAGAATATCCAGAATCGCCATCTCGCATTCCAGATCGACCTTGCGTTTTTCAATGAGCTGCTTGAGCGTCGTTTCACTCGGGTCGATCGAGTTCGGGTGCGGGATCGGGACCATGAATCCTTTGCCCTCGCCCATGACCAGGTTGGGAATCCGAACATCCTCCGTCAATTCGTACAAGGCCCGCCAGACGACCATCGGAATGTTCTTGCGCCGCCCGCCGGTGTATTCATAGACCGTTGAGTCCGCCAGTCCCGCCCGCTGGGCCAGTTGCGTAACCGTGATGTCGCGGTCCCGCAGCACATCCTGCACGAACAGGTGTTCGTCGGTGAGGTGTTCTTCCATCATAATCGCTATCCCCTTGGTCCGAATGGCTGCGTAATCTTTGCCGTCCAATTATGGCACGGTCCGCCGCCGCTTGGTGTATGGTTTACCTTAGTTCCTTTGCTCAAAGATCCCTACGATATCGCGGCCGACCGCGATCGTCAAGCCCGGGGACCTGTGACGCAAAGGAAAGGTATCGGTAACAATCCGGTAACACCGGCTCGGTACGGTGCCGGATACGAGGAACAGGGCCAACGGCGATGGGAGGTTGACCATGGAAACGACGATGATGGTAACGGACAATCAGGTTCGGCAATGTGGCGTGCTGGAAATGGATGCTCCAGCGGGACAGGATGCGATCAAAACCGCCATCCGGCTGGATCGCGTCAACCGGGCGCGGCAGGGCGATCGGATCGCGCTGTCGGAGCTGATCGAACAGGAAAGCCCCGGCCTGCGGCGGTATCTGCTCTCGGCCGTCGGCAACCTGGAATCGGCCGAGGAGTTGCTGCAGGAAACGATGGTCCGTGTGGTCAGCTCGATTTGCCGGCTCAAAGATGCGGCCTGTTTTCGCGGCTGGCTGTATCGCATCGCGTCCAACGAGATCCGCAACCTTTACCGCGATCGGCGGCGGTCGGCCATCCGGTTTTCCATGCTCAGCGACGGCACCGTCGAGGGGATGACCGACCCGGACGATCCCGAAATCGGCCAGGTTCTCCAGGCCCAGGAAGTCCGCCGCCAGGTGGCCTCCGCCGTCGCCCGGCTCAAGGAGTTCCATCGCCGGGTGGTCACACTGCGGTGCTTCGAGCGGTTGTCCTATGCCCAGATCAGCGATCGCATCGGCTGCAGCGAATCGTCCGCCCGCACGGGGTTTGTCCGGGCCAAGCGGCAGATCCGCCACGAGCTCCAGCGACTGGGACTGACGGGAAGCTGAAATCGCGACAGGCCCCGTTTTCCTGCTGATCGATTCACGGCGTATTCCGCCGGCGGCCGCAAGTTTCCTGTTGTCAAATCCGACCGAATTCGGATAATGGGGGACGGTGTTTTCCGGCCGGGCCGCGTTTACCGATTGACCGGATCCTTCGAGGCCGAGAGCATCGTTTTCGAATCGCGGTTCCAACGACAGTCAAGGAAAACGAAGCAGGGGTTATCTATGGTTACGGATGATCGTCAGGCGTTTGAATCGATACGCGAACTGGCCGGACAGGCAAAGATCGATCTGAAGGGGATGAAGGTCCGCCGGACTTCGAGCCGATTTTGTATCGGAGTCGAGCACGGGGATTACAACGGGACCGAATTGTTCGGCGTCGGGACCGACCGCTTTATTTGGATGGCCTATCGGCCCAGCGGCAGTGGCAAGATGCGCCTGTACAGCGGCAACTTTCCCGGCGACGGCGTGATCGAATTCGAGCTGGGCCAAACGCCCGCACCGAAGTCGCCGCAGATTGCCGAGACCTGGGGCCGTTTTCCCTTCGGAGTCGATTACATCCTCCGCCGCGAGGGGATCGCCCTCAAGCAGGGCATTGATGCGGTTCTCTACGGCAACATTCCCGGCGGGGGCATGAGCCGTTCGGCCTCGCTGTCGCTGAACCTGATCCTGTCGCTGCTGGAGGTCAACGGCATCAAGATCGACGACGGGATGCGGATCGTCGATCTGGCCCAGGCCGTCGAGAATGACTACATCGGTTCGCCCTGCGGAAAGCTCGATCAGATCATGATTCTGTTTTCTCGCGAAAGCATGGGGACCTACTACAATCCCGCCAAGCGGAGCATCGAGTACATTCCGCTGGGCGCCGGCGCCGCTGATTTCCGGATCGTCAGTCTGGATACCGGAACGGTTCGGCCGGGCCTGGAAAAATCCACCTACAAGGTTCGCCGATCCGAATGCGAGGAGTTTGTCGCGATCCTGCAGAAGGCCGGGTATAAGTTGTCGTGCCTTGCCGATGTGAAGGATTCGTCGCTCTGCGATAAGATCCTCAAGCAATTCGGCACCAGTAATCCGAATCATTGCGATCGCCTGAGGTACATCGCTGGAGCCCAACAGCGGTTCTATCGGATGCTCGACGCATGGAAGGCCGGGCGGATCGAGGAAGTCGGGGCGATCTTCCGCGCCGACGGGATCGGCCTGCGGGATCAATACAAGATTTCCGGACCTGAATTGGAAACGATGTGTGATCTGGTCCGCACGGTTCCGGGCGTGCTCGGCGAGCGGATGCTGGGCGGCGGCGACAAAGGGGCCTCGGGTGCCCTGGTCCGGCCGGCGGCGGTGGCGGCGGTGGAGGCGGCCGTCAAGACCGGCTACCCACGCAGCGCACCGGACTTTGCCGACAAGTTCGCCGTGCATATCTGCAAGGTCGTGGACGGCGTGAAGGTCTTTGACAAGCCGTGGTAAACAATCCCGCAGGTCGGGAATTTCACTACAATCATCCATTCCGGGAAAGGGTTTTAACGATGAAGGGTTTGAATTCAGGATTGTTGGCAGGGGGGCTTCTTCTGGGGTTGTTGTCGGCAGGCCGGGTTTGGGCTGCCGTCGAGTGGCAGGATCCGCAGGTTGTCGGGATCAATCGGCTGGATCCGCATTGCAGCTTGATGCCGTATCCGGATGTTCCGACGGCCCTTAAGGCCAGTCGCCAAGCCAGTCCGTTCCATCAGTCGCTCAACGGCAAATGGAAATTCAACTGGGTCCCCAAGCCCGCCGACCGGCCGGTCGATTTCTACAAGACCGACTTCGATGTCAGCGCCTGGAAGGAGATCACAGTCCCCAGCAACTGGCAGATGCAGGGCTACGACATCCCAATTTACACCAACATCCGGTATCCTTTCCCGGCTAATCCGCCGCTGATCCCGGAAGACCGCAATCCCGTCGGTTCCTATCGAACGGAGTTTTCGACCCCCGACTCCTGGAAAGGCCGACAGGTCTTCATCGTCTTCGACGGCGTGAACTCGGCCTTCTACCTGTGGCTTAACGGCCAGAAGGTCGGATTCAGCAAAGACAGCCGCACCCCGGCCGAATTCGACATTACCTCGCTGCTCAAGCCCGGAAAGAACATCCTGGCCGCCGAGGTCTATCGCTGGTGCGATGGTTCGTATCTCGAAGACCAGGACTTCTGGCGGATGGCCGGCATCTTCCGCGATGTCTATCTCTATTCGGCGCCGAAGGTCCATGTCCGCGATTTCTATGTCCGGGCCGATCTCGATGAGCAGTACAAAGATGCCGTGCTAAAGATCCGGTCCAAAGTCCACAACTATAGCGATGCCGCCGGGGACTTTGCCGTTGAGGCGGTCTTAGTCAATCTGGACGGAGCTCCGGTCAAATCAGGTGTCAGTATGTCCGGAAAGACCGGTCTGATCGCCGCCGGTCAGGAAGCCGTCCTGGAGTTGGAGAGCAAAGTTGCCGATCCGAAGAAATGGACCGCCGAGACGCCGAACCAGTATCGGGTGCTCCTGACGCTTAAGGACGTCACGGGCAAGATCGCCGAGGTCCAGCAATGTGTGTTTGGATTCCGGAAAATCGAGATCAAGAACGCCCAGCTTCTGGTCAACGGCGTGGCGATCTATGTCAAGGGCGTCAATCGCCACGAGCACGATCCCGATCTCGGCCAGGCGATCACCGAGGAATCCATGATCGCCGACATCAAGCTGATGAAGCAGAGCAATATCAACACGGTCCGGACCTGTCACTATCCCAATCATCCCCGCTGGTACGAACTGTGCGACCAGTATGGTCTCTATCTAATCGACGAGGCCAACATCGAGTCGCACGGCATGGGCTATGATCCCGACAAGACGCTCGGCAACAAGCCCGAATGGCTCAAAACCCACATGGATCGAACGGTTCGCATGGTGGAGCGGGACAAGAACCACCCGTCCATTATCATCTGGTCGCTGGGCAATGAGGCCGGCGACGGCGTGAATTTTGTGGCGACCAGTAAATGGATCCACGAAAATGAAAAGACCCGGCCCGTTCAGTACGAGCAGGCGGGTCTGAAATCCCATACGGATATCTACTGCCCGATGTACGCCCGCATCGAGCAGATTATCGCCTATGCCAAATCCAAACCCACCCGTCCGCTGATCCTGTGCGAGTATGAACACGCCATGGGCAACAGCGAAGGCAACTTCCAGGATTACTGGGACGCCATCGAGGCGTATCCGGTCCTGCAGGGCGGCTGCATCTGGGACTGGGTGGATCAGGGGATCCGCAAGTTCGACGACAAGGGACGGCAGTTCTGGGCCTATGGCGGCGACTTCGGCGATACGCCCAACGACGACAACTTCTGCTGCAACGGCCTAATTCAGGCGGATCGCAAACCCAATCCGCACCTGTATGAGGTCAAGAAGGCCTATCAGTATGTCAAGGTGACGCCGGTCAATCTTCTCGCGGGCAAGGTCAAGGTCCGCAACAAATACGCCTTTGTCACGCTGGATTTCCTCGATGTCTTCTGGGAGTTGGCCGAGGATGGCCAAGTGATCCAGAAAGGGATCCTGCCTCGCTTGACCCTGGCCTCGGGCAAGGAACAGGAACTGACGATTCCGTTTACCAAGCCGCAGTTGAAGGCGGGCCGCGAGTACTGGCTCAAGGTTGGATTTACCCTTGGTGACACTACCCTCTGGGCCGACAAGGGCCATGTTCTGGCGTGGGATCAGTATCCGATGCCGTTTACCGTTGACTCAATTGCACCGGCGGCGGTTGCCTCGATGCCAACCCTGAAGGTCCAGGATCAATCGGATTCGATTAAGGTTGTCGGTAAGGACTTTTCCGTGGTGGTCGGCAAAGCCAGCGGCGCTTTGGAGTCGTTACAGTATAAAGGCAAAGAACGAATCGCCAAGCCCCTGATCCCGAATTTCTGGAGGGCATTAACTGACAACGACGATGGCAACAAGGCCATCGATCGTTTGGGCGTTTGGAAGGCGGCCGGGCCGAACCGGAAGGTCGGAAATGTCCGAGTGGTATCCACCAGCGAAACGATCGTCATGATCGCGGCGGATTCGACTCTGCCCGCTGGCAATTCCGACTGGCGGAACACCTACATCATCTTCGGTAACGGCGATGTCGTCGTGGCCAGCAATTTCACTCCCGGAGGCAGACTGCCGGAATTGCAACGGCTGGGCCTGCAGGGGGCGATCGGCAAGGATTACGATACGATGACCTGGTACGGCCGCGGACCGCAGGAAAACTACTGGGACCGCAACACCGGGGCCGCCGTCGGCCAGTATAGCGGCAAGATCGAGGACCTGGACCACGACTATGTCAAGCCGCAGGAAAACGGCAACCGTATTGACATTCGCTGGGTGGCTTGGACCAACGCCGCTGGCGAAGGATTGATGGCTGTCGGCCTGCCGTTGCTGAGCGTCAGTTCCTGGACCTATACGCAGGATAACCTCGAAAAGGCCATGCACATCAACAACCTGCCTCGCGAGGATTTCATCACGATCAACCTCGACTACAAGCAGACGGGCGTCGGCGGCGACGACAGTTGGGGCGCCCGGCCGCACAAGCAATACACCCTCTGGCCGCAGAATTACAGCTACATGTTCTGTCTGCGGGCGGTGGATAAAACCACGGGGGCCCTGGAGACCGTGGGTCGCCTGCCTCTGCCGGAAGTCAAGGTGGCCGGCCCTGTGGAGATCAAGGTCAATGATCAACAGATGGTCACTCTTGCCTGTCCGACTCCGGGAGCTAAAATCTACTACTCGCTGAATGGTGCGGTCCCCGCGCAGGATGCCACCGTGTATGCCGGACCGTTTGCGGCGCCGGGGTCGGGTGTGATCAAGGCACGGGCGTTGGCCGCCGGGGTGATGGATGGCGAGGTGGCCTCGATGGATGTGCAAGCATTGGCCAAAGCGGGGTGGAAGGTCGTTTTCGTCGATTCCTTTGAGGCCGGCGAAGGCGAAAAGGAAAACGCCATCGACGGCAAGCCCGACACTTTCTGGCATACGCAATGGAGCGGCGGGGCAAAGCGGCCTCCGCACGAAATCCAGATCGACCTGGGCCGGGCCCAGAAGCTGGCCGGATTCACCTATCTGCCGCGTCAGAATCAGAACAACGGCCGGATCGGCAAGTATGAGTTCTTCGTCAGCTCCGACGGCAAGGATTGGGGCAAACTGGTGGCCGCGGGAGAATTTCCCAACGCAACCCGCCTGCAGACGGTCCAATTTCAGCAGCCCGTCGAGGGCCGGTTTGTGCGGCTGGTCGCCCTGTCGGAGGTCCAGGATCGGGAGTGGACCAGCGTGGCCGAATTGGATATCTTGCCGGCCAAGTAAATTCGGTATTATTGTAGTTTAAATGTACTTATTTACATCAATGCGACTCAGTGGAACAGGAGACAAAAGATGAAAATGTCGGTTAGCGGATTGATGATGGTTTTGATCGGGGCGATATCGTGCAGTGCTGGAAATGCCGCCGCACAATCGGCCGCTGCGGTTTCGGAACTCAAGACGGCCGCCATCTTTTCGGATAACATGGTTCTCCAGCAGGGCCAACCGATCCGGGTCTGGGGGTGGGCTTCAGATGGAGCCAAAGTCACGGTGGACCTTAACCATCAAAAGGCCTCGGCCGAGGCCCCAAACGGCAAGTGGATGGCCTCGTTGAAGGCAATACCCTTGGGTGGTCCCTACACGATGACGATCTCGGCCGGGGACAAGACGATCGAATATAAGAATGTCCTCGTGGGCGATGTCTGGG
>PMBP01000187.1:7885-8047 GCA_003152975.1 Phycisphaerales bacterium
GCCCAGGCCGAGATCGCCGCCGCCAAATTCCCGGAGATTCGCCTCTTTACCGTCGAGAAGGCCACCAGCCAAACGCCGATGGAGGATGTCAAAGGTACCTGGCAGGTCTGCTCGTCCGAAGCCGTGGGCGGATTTTCGGCCGTGGGTTTCTACTTCGGCCGC
>PMBP01000281.1 GCA_003152975.1 Phycisphaerales bacterium
AGCTCTGGAACGCCTCGCGCTTTGCGATGATGAACCTCGAAGGCACCAGCCCAGCCGCCTTCGACGCATCGAAGATGGACATCTCCGACCGCTGGATTCTCTCGCGTCTGGCCGCCACGGCCGCCGAGGCCTCACGGCAGATCGACGCCTTCAAGTTCAACGAACCGGTCATGCAGATTTACCGTTTCTTCTGGAATGACCTGTGCGACTGGTACCTCGAGTGGGTCAAGCCCCGGATGCGAGACGCTGCCGCAAAGCCGATCGCCCAGAATGTGTTGGCGTTTGTGCTGGACCAGGCCCTTCGGCTGCTGCACCCGTTTGTGCCGTTCATCACCGAGGGCATCTTCCAGCAGCTCCGTCAGATAGCGCCCGACCGTCGTCTCCCGGGCGTGGCCGAACCGGCATCCGCCGATGCGGTGATCGTCGCCGCCTGGCCCGAAGGCCCGGATTCCCTCATTCAGCCGGACATCGACGCGCGGATCGAACTGGTACAGAATGTCATCCGCCCGATCCGCGAGATTCGCAGTCAGTACAATGTCCCGCCGAAGAACCGGCTGACGGCAACGGCAGCCGCACCCTCCGACCGCTGCGAAGTCCTCAACAATCTCTCCGGCCTGATCATTCATCTGGCCGGCCTGGAGCGGTTCGAGGCCGCGCCGTCGATGGACAAGCCCGGCCACGCCGCCACCGCCATGGTCGGCGACATCCGCGTATTCGTCCATCACATCATCGACCCGGCTGCCGAAAAGCAGCGGCTGGCTAAGCAGAAAGAGCAGATCGAAGCGATGCTCAAACCCGTCGAGGCCAAGCTGGCCAATCCGAACTTCGTCGGCAAGGCCAAGCCGGAAGTCATCGAGCAGGCCCGGGCGCGCCTCGCCGAACTGCAGGGGCAACTGGCCAGCGTCACACAGCATCTGTCCGATCTGGAATTGGCATAGGAGGGCGTATGGAAATCGAAGTCGAACTCTCGAAGATCATCATCAACGAAAGCGTCGATCAGCAGGTCATCGTGTTGGCCGAACGCAGCGGCGAACGCTGCTTCCCCATCGTCATCGGCATGCCGGAAATTCTCGCCATCGACCGGCGGCACAAAGGGCTTCTCCTGCCCCGGCCGTTGACCCACGACCTGCTCGCCTCCGTTATCCACCAACTCGGCGGGCGGCTGGTCCGCGTGGTTATCCACGACCTGGCCCAACACACCTTCTTCGCCAAGCTCATGGTGCAGGTTGGCTCGCGGACCGTCGAAATCGACTCGCGACCCTCCGACGCCATCGCGCTGTCGGTGGGTCTCAAAACCCCGATCTATGTGGACGAGCAGGTCTTCGACAAAATCCAGAACGAAGGATAGAAAGTGAATTGAATATTGACGATTGATTATTGACTATTCATTCGCAGGCGAGTCAGGAGATTTGTTTTGTTCCATCGGCCCCCAAAGCCGGAAAATGATGCGGATGAACAGATGGGTATTTGCCCCCAATATTCAATAGTCAATAGTCAATTCTGGTGGTCGGGCGCGTCTTTCGTCTGGGTTTTTCGCACCGGCAGAAATTGCAGCAGAATCAAGATCCCCATCCCCGTGCACAACATGCTGTCGGCGACATTGAAGGCCGGCCAGTGATATTTTCCCCAATAAGCGTCGATAAAATCCCGAACCCCGCCGGGATTGAACATCCGGTCGTGCAGGTTGCCCACGATCCCCGCGAAGAACAGCGCCAGTGCCACCTGCAACAGCCGCGAGCGGACCTTGCCGAACAAAAAGATGCCCACCACCGCCACCATTGCCACCATCGATACGATCGCCAGCATCCCCATCTTGCCCTGCGCCATGCTGAACGCGGCGCCGGTGTTTTCCCGCAGCACCAATTGCAGGCAACTGTCGATGACCGGATAGACCTGCCCGGGCAGGTCCTTCAGCCAGGCGTGCACCGCCGATTTAGACCATAAGTCCGCGGCGATGCCGACTCCGGCAATGCTCCAAAACAACGCCTGTTCCTTCCAGTTCGGCAACAGAGTGTCGCCGGTTTGAGCTTCGTTTTCCACGGGGGGATTCGGATTGGCCATAGTCGTCCTACTTGGCATACTTGTCGAGGAGTTGTCGCAGCTTCGGCTGGTCGGGCTTGATCTCCAGCGATCGGTTCCAGGCCGCCAGTCCCTGCTGCTTGAGTTCGGCGTTGTTTTCGTTGGCACTCTTGAGGATCAGCGTCACGCCCAAGCCCTTCTGCGCCATCCAGTCGTTGCCGTCGGCCTCAATCGCCTTGCGGTAACTGGCGATGGCCTTGTCGGTATCCTTGAGTTTCAGATACGCAAATCCCAGATATTGCTGTGCCATGGCGTTCTTCGGCTCGATCTCCACCGCCGCCGCCAACAGCTCTTTGGCCGTCGCATACTCCTGCGTCCGCAGGTACGCCACCGCCAGCGGCACCATGATTCGCGGCTGATTGCCCTCCAGTTCCAGCGCCCGACGATAGGATGCGATCGCCTCCGGGTGGTTCTGCTTGGTCTCGAGAATATTGCCCAGCAGCAATTCGGGCTCGGCCTGATCGGGATCAATCTCCTTGGCCTTCTGCCCGTACTCGTAGGCCTTGTCCATGTCCTCGAGCTGGTAATAGCACTGTGCCGCCCCCAGATGCGCCGAAAAATGCTTCGGCTCCAGCTCGCAGGCCTTGGCATACGCCCGGGCCGCCTCGACGAACTGCTTGAGGATCTGCCGGACCTTGCCCAGACTGAAGAAATCCTTCACCGACCACGGGTCAAGCTGTGTGGCCTTCTCGAACGATTCGGCGCTCTTGTCGTACTGCTCCATCTTCAAATACAGGTCGCCCCTCAACGAAAACGCCGGGGCGAACTTCGGATTCATCGCCAGTGCCGCGTCAAGTTTCTCGATCGCCTTGACCCGGTCATCGAGGTCGTTGAGCATCATGGCATCGACATACAGCGTGACCGCTTCCGAAGAGGGGGCCGGCTGAAACATGCTCGGTCCCGTCGCGCATCCCAGACCCAAAGCCAGCAAGGCCGCCGCGGCAACGGCGATCCGCAGCCCGGATTTTGTACCCGCAACCATCCATCCAATCCTTTCCGTTCGTTGTTTGGGGCGTTCCTGATGATGACTGCCGGCGATTATAGCCGTCTCCGCCCCAGGTGTCAACGCGTCCGATTCGACAGAATTCGACAGAATTTGCGGCAGGGGGGTGGATATTTGTTGGCCCCCGTGGTAAAATGCGTAACTTTACTGCCCTATCCGTCGGGTGGCAGCCACCGAGATTTTAACCCGAAGGGTCGGATCAAGGTGAAAGGCACTTTTGATTCCGGCACAAGCCGGATTGTAGAGGTATCCCGATGGCTCGGGAAAGTGCCCAATTGTAGGGCGGACGGCGTCCGCCCATTTGTCATTCCCGCTAAAGCGGGAATCCATATTTGTTTCTTTGTTTCTTGTGGCTTAGTGGTGAAAAATGTCTTTGGCGACTTTGCGTGATCTCTGCCGCAAAATGGAGATGATTCGATGCTATATACTGTCGTTGCGGTGGTAGGATTGTTGGTGGGTGTCATGGTCGGTTGGCTGATTGCCGCAGTGCTGGCCGATCAGCGGCTCGCGGCCGAGCGGCGAAAGTGCGCCCTGTCCGAAGAAAAGAACTTCCGCATCCCGATCCTCGAACAGGCCCTGTCCCAGAAAACCGCCGAGCACACCCAGCTCAACGAGTTCTCGATGACCCTGCGAAGCCGCCTCACCGAGGCCACCGCCAAGCTGCAGGATGTCCAGCCGCGCCTCACCGAGATGGCCGCCAAGGTCGGCGAAAAGGACTGGCAGCTCCTCCAGCAGTCCATCCAGCTCGAACAGTCCAACCGTCGCTCCATTGAACTCTACCGCAAGCTCGACGAGTACCAGCGGGCCGCCCAGGCCAACCTCGCCCACCTCGACCTGGCCCAGCGCAAGGCCTGCCGCGATCTGCAGGCCGCCTTCGCCGAGATCATCGACCGGCCCATTACCGTCGACGAGGCCATGCCCTCCGATCTGGCCGCTCAGTCCGAGCCGCCCGCGTCCCAGAGCCAGCCCATCCCGGCCCTGTCGCCCGAAGGCCTCTCTGACCACGACCAGGACCTCATGGACGAAGAACTGGCCGCCCTCGACACGGCCGTCGAAGAACTCGCCGCCCCGGCCCCGGAGGCGATTGTCGGCCTGCCCGTCCCACCCCAGCAGCTCGCCCGCGAAATCCCGGAAATCCCCCGCAGCAACTATCCGGCAATCCCCATCCGCGAGATTCCCGCCGATGCCGCCCCGACTCTGACTCCGCAGCCGGAAAAACCTGCCGCCGCCGACCTTTTTCCCCCTATCGGACCGGCCCCTTCGACCGCTTCCAACCCAGCCGCGTAAACGCCGTGCGAACGAAGTGAAGCAATCTCTGCGCGTAGGGGCGGGTTTCAAACCCGCCTTT
>PMBP01000452.1 GCA_003152975.1 Phycisphaerales bacterium
GAATCTATTTTAATTGGAAGGCGATGTTGCAGGGATTGACGCCTGAGGGAAATTCGATCAGCTCGCGGAACATGTTCAACCAGATCGGGCTTAAAAGGTGCAGCCGGGATGGATTGCTGCCGTTTGATCTGGCCGAGGGCAACGCCTCCGACTGGGAGACCTGGGCGGCCGACATGGAACCGGAAAACACTTTTGTCTACGACGATACCGGTACGATGGTATCAGGTAATTCATCTGTAATGTGCATAACGGATGCACCGTTTGACATGTACATCCGCTATGGTAAGACGCTGACTGGACCGTGGGATTTGAGCCGGGCCCAGAAGCTGTTCATCAGTTTCTATGCTCGAAATGACAATGACTCGTTCCAGAANNGTATGATTTTCTGAACGATTGCCTGTGGCAATGGAAGACCCAATACATCGCGCTGGACGCCTCGGAGACCGAGGACAACGGCTGGCGGCGGACGACGGTGGGCAGCCCCGACTTCTCGCAGATCCGTTATCTGGAGATTCACGCGGATACCTGGGGCGCCGGCTTCCAACTCGGTGTTGACGGGGTCGGCTTCGATACCGATCGGGCAATCTACCGCGATTTCAACGCTGACTGCTCCGTAGATACGCTGGACCTGGATACACTGGCCCAGCACTGGCTGTGCCCGGATTGTACGCCTGTGGCCTGTGAAGGGGCGGATATCGACTTGTCGGGCAAGGTGGATCTTGCGGACTTTGCCCTGTTTGCCGAAGCTTGGTTGAAGGAGTAAGGCCTCGCCGAGTCCTATCCCGGCGCCGTCTATAGACGCATCCAGAAGCGAAAGTGGATCCAGGACTCCGAAACCCTGGCCGGCCGTTTTTTCAAAAAAGTTACGGTTCATCCTGTTACCATCGCTTTGGTCGTGACACTAAGATTGTGAAACGGGAAACACTATCGAAGGTCACGACGGATGGATACAAACGAAAAACGGATTCTCTGCGGATTGATCGGGCTGGCTTTGGTATTGGGCATGTTGGCGATCGGACAGAACCAACACCTGTTCCGGAGTGACGGTGACCGGACAGACCCCTTCGACAAGAGCCGGGTGGCGACGGTACGGATCGTCATGGCCGAACGGGACTGGCAGTCGATGGTAAGGAATGCCCAGGCCAAACAATATATGCGGGGGGATTTCTGGTTTGACGGGAAACGATACTCCAATGTGGCGATCCGGGCTAAAGGAATGTCGTCCCTGATGAGTGTTGCCAATGGAAGGTCCAAACGGTTACCGTTGAAGGTGGATTTCAACTATTTCAACTCTTCCAGATCGTTTCGGGGCCTGACCAAGGTCTGTCTTAACAACGGTTTTTCAGATCCGACCTTCATTCGGGAGATGATCGGGTATGAACAGTTTGAGATAATGGATATCCCGACGCCCCGCTGCTGCTTTGTGGATGTGTATGTCAACGAAGATCACCTCGGACTTTATACGATGGCCGAACCGATCGACAAGAATTTTTTGCGGCGGCACTTTTCCAATCCGAATGGGAACCTGTACAAGCCGGAGATGTCGGCGTGCAATCTCAACTGGACCAAGGCGGATTACGACAAGCAAAAGGCCTCGCAGCCGAATAATCAAACCTCCCAGAAACGGGATCCAACGGCCGTCAATATCGGCGGAACCCGGCTCAGCGATCTGCTTCGGCTGCTGAAACGGGAAAACGGAGATGTGGATCCCAATGAAGGCCGGCAAATGGCCGGACCCTTCGGTGGCGGACCTGGCGGGCCGGGTGGTCCCGGACAGCCGGGACAGGGCGGCGGACCCGTGGGACCGGGAGGGTTTGGCGGCGGGCCTATGGGACAAGGCGGTCCCGGTGGAATGGCGCCAGCTAATCTAATGTCAAGCGGCCGGGTCGAGGACATTTTGATGATGACTCCGGACGAGTTCGAAAGAGGAGCCGATCAACCGGCAATAGCGGGGGGCCCAGGGGGATTCGGACCCGGACAGATGGGGCAAGGTGGTCCCGAAAGGCCGGGAAACGCCGGCGGGCCGGGCGGGTTTGGTCCGGGGATGTTCGTTGCCCCGCAGATGTTCACCCAGGCTGACACAAACAACGACCAGAAGCTCACACAAGAGGAATTCGCGGCCCTGGCGGACACCTGGTATGACAAGCTGGACTCGGCCAAGACCGAAGCTTTGACCCAGGAAAAATTCGTGGAGAAACTGGGCGATATTCTTCCACCGCCTGAAGGATTTGGGGGTCCAGCCGGAGGGCCGGGCGGGTTCAGGTTCGGTCCGGCAATGTTCGTGGGACCGGGTCTCTTTGGCCTGGCAGACGCCGACAAAAACGGCAAGCTCACTCGTGCCGAGCTGAATACCCTCTTCGAAAAATGGTACGGACAGTGGGATTTGGATAAGAGCGGGGCCCTGACGCAAGAGATGGTACGAAACGGACTCAATGCCGTGTTGCCGCAACCGCAGTTCGCTGGCCCCGGAGGGCGGGGCGGCCCGGGCGGCGGACCCGGAGGCCCGATGGGGATGTTCGGCCGGGGAGGAGACCTGGTGGAAACCATGGGCCTGAGAACCAACGAAAACTACGCCAATCACGATGCACTGTTCCGGTTTCTGGAAGTGTTGAACAAGACGCCCGATGAAACCTTCGCCGCGGAGATCGAGAAGGTATTTGATGTCGATCAATTCCTGCGATTTCTCGCCGTATCGGTGGTACTGGTTCATTTGGATAATTACATCGGGATGGGACACAATTATTACTTGTATGAAGTGAACGGACGATTTACGATCCTGCCGTGGGATTTGAACATGGCGTTTGGAACCTTTGGTGGCGGCCCCATGAGTGGCGGAGCGGCCGATTTCCTCATCGACGAGCCGGTCAGCGGTAACATGAACGACCGGCCGCTGGTTAAACGGCTTCTCGCCCATAAACCCTATCTCGACACATATCATGCGTATCTCGACAAGATGCTGAAAGAAGGATTCGCCGAAGGCAAACTCGAATCGAGAATTGATGAACTGGTTGCCATGGTGCGGCCGTTCGTAGAAAAGGACGAAACGAAATTTTCGACCTTGGAGCAGTTTGAAAAGGGAATCACCCAAGATAACCAAAGTGGCGGCGGATTCAGTCCATTTGGAGGCCCAGGAATCCAAAGTCAACAAGCCGATCCGGAGATTCCATCGGACATGCCTGATGACCTGGCGATGCTGGTCGCAGCGTCAAAGTCAACGGGGGGCAACAACCGACAAATGGCTCGCGGTGGTCCGGGAGGCGGTGGCGGAGGACCGGGGATGAACGCGCCGGGATTGAAATCGTTTATCAGCAAGCGACGAATCTCCGTGCGGGCGCAGTTAGACGGCACACAGGCATCCAAATTGACCGACGAGCAAAGGCAACAGCAGAACCAGCGAGGGCCGATGATGATGGGGCCAGGAGGAATGCGATGATTCGATGGCTGACGCGACGGGCCGGGAACGCCGAGATTTTCCCGTCGAAAACAAATTCGGAACGATTCGAGCGGAAATTTTATCTGCCGGCATCGACGATCCCCTTTGCTGCACACCTGCTGGCCCATTACTGCCCGGAGGATAGCCAGTACCCACGGGGAACGATTCATTCGGTCTATTACGACACTCCCGACCTGGAATACTTCAACGATTCCCAAGAGGGCAACCACGGCCGTGTCAAGGTCCGGATCCGCTGGTACGATTTTCCACAGACTGGCTTGGCCCCCGTCTTTTTGGAAGTCAAGTCAAAACGCGGATACGCCGGATCCAAAAAGAGAAAAACCATTTCCGTGTCCAGCGAACGGCTCGGAAACCCGACTTCAAGTCAGGGTATTCTTCCGTATCCGGCCGTGATGCATGGCTTGGCCGAATTGGGGTATAGTCCGCCGGACCTTCTGCAGCCGCTGATTCTGATTTCGTATCGGCGTCTGCGATTCGTCGAACGGATGACCTGCAGCAGGGTCTCGCTGGATTGGGATATCCGTTCGATGCTGATCGATCCGAAGGCAGGCCGGCGGGAAGGATCCATCGGCATGGAAGGCGGCGTGATCGAGATCAAGGGACAGTCATCGGAGATCCCCGCAACCCTTCAGTCCATCCGGGATCTCGGAACGGACTGGAGCCGGTATTCGAAATATGCGTCGTGCGTCGAGGTCCATCTGGAAGAACCCGGATCGGTCGGCCGCATTTGGCCGTCCGGGCGAACGGAATCCGCATAAAAGAATCCACTTTTAACAGGAGAATCCATCATGCTACTGGCCCTACTGAAAATCGAATCGCTCAACCTGAACCTGTCGGATGTCGGGATCGCCATCGGGGCTTCGCTGGTCGCGTCGCTTGTTGTCTATCTGATGTATCACCTGTTCTACGGAAGGCAAACCATCGGCGCCGGCGTGGATCGGGCATTTATCCTCGGGGGGCCGGCTATCACGGCTTTGTTCCTGGGGATCCAAAGCTCGATTCCGCTATCGCTGGGTTTGCTGGGGGCTCTGTCGTTTGTGCGATTCCGGACGCCGGTCAAGGATTCGGCCGAGATCGGATTTCTGCTGTTGCTGATCGCCAGTTCGATCGGGATCGCCACGGGGACCTACGCGATCGTGGTCATGCTATTTGCGGCGGCGCTGATCGCACTGACGATCCAGCATTTCACACGCAACCGGTTTTCGCTTCGTCGGCTTGCCAACCTGGTGATCTCGTTGGATCGAGATGCCTACGGCCGGATGGAAGGGCCGCTGAATCTCTTCCTCGGCCAGCGGCTCGATAATCTCAGTATGAAAACCCTATCGGTCATGGACGGGCGGGTCTCGATGCACTACCAGTTCCGCAAGAAACCCCGTTTCAGCCGGATGGAGTTCATCCAGGGACTTAACGAGATTACCGGGACAGGAAAGGCCGAAATATTTCTGGGACTTCCGGACTGATGCTCAATCCATTCTGGATATCGACTCTGACTGCGTTCCCTGATTTGTTGAATGGATTTTGGAAACCGGCGATATTTCGTAAAAAACAGGGATTGTGAAGCAGATCAACTCTGACCCCCGAAAACGATCGGGATGGGATCCAGATATTTACTGAAANNGATCTGGATAGCTTAGTCACAGAATAGGGCAGCCCAAAGGCCGCCCAGAAACTCTATCGTATCGGGAGGTCGTATGAAGAAAGCTATTTGGTTGACGCTGGTTGGGCTGGTTCTGGTTTCCACGGTGGCGGTCGTGGCACAGCAGCAGGAACAACGCCAGCAGGGAATGGCCCGGATGCGGGAGATCCAGCAACAGGCCATGACGGCGCTGCAGGAAGATATGGCCAAGATGAAGACCAGCCAGGAAGAGGCGGCCAAGGCCATGCCGGGCGGCGGTCAAAACTTCCAGAACATGTCCGAAGAAGAGCGGACGAAAATGAGAGAGGAATTCACGAAGCGCCGTGAGGAAACCCAGAAGGTTCTGGCGGACATGGAGATGCAGATCAACAAGCTCAAGGGACGCCGGCAACTCCAGACCGCGTTTGACGATTCCAGCAAGGAACTCAAGGAAATCCGCGATCTGGCCACCGAAGAAAAGGCCGCCAAGACCGCCGAGCGACTGGGCAAACTGATCGACAAGAACCAGACCCAGTACGATGAGATGATCAAGAAGCTTGGCCTGCCGGAATTTCAGGGCAGACCCGGCGGACAGGGTGGACAACGACCCGCCGGCCAGCAGTAAGACAGGACAATGGCCGGATCACGACTGTTTTTACAGGATGACGAAGATGCCAGAGATCTATACGATCTCTGGTATCTTTTTTTGGCGGAAA
>PMBP01000349.1 GCA_003152975.1 Phycisphaerales bacterium
GCGAGATGCGATTTTTCATGTCACGGATGGGACTGTTTCTGAGATTCCAGGGGGTTGGGACCATGAACACTGTTCGATCTGTTGGGAGACAATCAGCCAGTTCACTGAACAAAAGACGGGTTATGTCAACCAGAAGAATCAATGGGTATGCACGGCTTGTTTCGAGTCTTATGTCAAGCCCAAATGCCTTGACTTCATTGAAATACCCTAACGATTTCCGCCTATTCCATTTCCTTCAGCATCGTTTCAAACACGGACTTGAGGCGAGGAATATGGTTCACGCAAAGCGAATAGACGATCTCGGCGCTAATGTCGAAATAGTGGTGACTGATGACATCGCGGATACCCTTGACGCCTTTCCAGTCGATCTCGGGGTAGCGGTTGAACAGGGTTCCTTGCGTGATCTTGTCCAGATGCTTGCAGCTTTCGCCGATGGCGATCAGCATCATGCAGACAGCGTCAAACCGGTCAATCCCTTCGTTGCTGGAGACGAAATCATTGGGATTGGTCAGACCCGAACAGCGGCGCTCGACCCGTCCGATGGCCTCCAGATTCTGGGTCACGATCTCCCGAACCAGCGCCTTGTCAAACATAGACAGCCTCGTTCCGGATGCGTTGTTTCAAAAACTCGTTCA
This sequence comes from Phycisphaerales bacterium, assembly GCA_003152975.1. Classification (GTDB taxonomy): domain Bacteria; phylum Planctomycetota; class Phycisphaerae; order Sedimentisphaerales; family Anaerohalosphaeraceae; genus FEN-1350. Next base: position 636 of record PMBP01000349.1, read on the forward strand.
TCCGTTCGCGGAAATGAATAATATCCACGGGCCGCTGGAAGTCCTCTTCGAGCAATTCCTTGATATGGACCAAATCAAACAGGTCCGGCCGCTTCATCTCGATCACGATGTCGATATCGCTGTCGGAGCGGGCGTCGTCGCGTGCGACCGATCCGAAAAGGCCGATCCGGGTTACGCCGAAACGGTTTTCCAGATCGGGTTTGAGAACGCGGAGTTCCTCAAGGACGGAATCCCGGTTGAAAACTGTCAAGCCCATAGATTTCCTCGATGCAGGTTCGTATCGTAATCGGCCGAATCAAGGGGTATCGCTCGGATATCCCTTCGTTTCCGACAAAATCGAATGATATACTGCCTGACAGGGACAATCAAGGGGATTCTGGCGGGACTTGGTTGTAGGGTTGGGCTTGTACGAGGTCCATCGTAATACAATGAAATGATGCGGGCGGAATTGATTGCTTTGCGGGGGCAAAGGGGATATAATTCCGAGATGAGCAGGAACTATTCGAATTTCAGAAGGGACTCGACACGGTGAAATTTTCTGAGTTGAACTTAAAGCCCGACCTCCTGGCCGGGTTGCAGGCCATCGGGTACACGGATCTGACGGAGGTGCAGGAAATGACCTTTCCGCACATCCTGTCCGGCCGCGACCTCTTCGCCCGGGCCGAGACCGGCTCCGGCAAAACGGCCGCCTGTGCCGTCCCGCTGGTCCAGACCGTCGATCCCGCCAATCCCGCCGTTCAGGCCCTGATCCTGGTGCCCACCCGCGAGCTGGCCCTCCAGTATGTCCAGGAAATCTCCGCCATCGCCAAAAAGACCCCCGTCGCGGCCTTCGCCGTTTACGGCGGTTTCGCGATGGATATCCAGGTCAGCAAGCTTACCCACGGCTGCCAGATCCTCGTCGCCACCCCCGGCCGCCTCATCGACCTGCTCTACAACAGCCCCCTGAGCTTGGGCCAGGTCCGCACCTTCGTCCTCGACGAAGCCGATGTCATGCTCGACATGGGCTTTCTGGACGATGTCGAGTTCGTCGTCGCCTGCCTGGTCCACGATCACCAGACCCTGCTGTTTTCCGCTACGCTCCCCGACGAGATACGCCGGCTCTCTGCCCGCTACCTCAAAGATCCGGTCATGATCGAGCTGAATCTTCGCCAATTGGCCCCCACCAGTTTGCGGCACACCTTCCTGCAGGTTGAACCCCGCCAGCGTCTGTCGCGGCTCTTGGAGTATTTCAACCAGATCAAACCCAAACAGGTGATCCTGTTCTGCAATTCGCGGGACCACGCCGATACGCTCTTCCGCCAGTTTCGCGACGAGTTGGACTCCGTCGAAATGATCCACGGCGGAATGGAGCAGAACAAGCGGACTTCGCTCTTTCGCCGATTCCGCCGCAAGGATATCCGTTACATGGTCGCCACGGATGTCGCCGGGCGCGGTCTGGATTTCGAGCATGTGGATCTCGTCGTCAACTACGATTTCCCGACGACCCTCGAGGCCTATACGCACCGTACCGGCCGCACCGCCCGCATGGGCCGCGTTGGCGTCGCCCTCACGCTGGTCTCGCGAAGCCACCTGCGGGACCTGCGGCGCCTCGTCGAGATCAACCGCTTCGAGCCCATTTGGGTCGGCGACGCCCCGGACCTGACGGCGCTGCCCAAGGGCGGCGGCGGAAAATCCTCCGGCCGCGGCCATCGTCCCGGCCGCGGGGGTGGCCACAGCCAGAGTAGATCCGGCCCCCGTCACGGCAAAGGCAAAAATTGAAAATTGAAAATCGAAAATCGAAAATTGTTGAATGGGTGGCAGCCACCGAGTGTAGCGAGGTGGATGTTGCTTGTCATTCCGGCGAAAGCCGGAATCCACTTCTAAATCCTATCCCCTATATCCTAAATCCTTTTATCATTCCTTGTTCTCGGAACTCATCGTTATGATGGAAATCATCCGCCAGGCGATTCAAACGCACCGCAACCTCCTCAAGCAGTTCGAGGCCCAACAGCTCGATCATCTGGCTGCCGCCGCCGATCTGCTCACCGATTGCCTCACCCGCGGCGGTCGCATCTACCTGTGCGGCAACGGCGGTTCGGCCGCCGNNGACGCCCAGCACATCGCCGGCGAACTGGTCGGCCGCTTTCTCCGCAACCGCAAGGCCCTGCCCGCCGTCGCCCTTTCGACCGATACCTCGGTCCTCACGGCCATCGCCAACGACTTTAGCTACGACGCCATCTTCGAGCGCCAGGTCCAGGCCCTCGTCCGCGCCGGCGATTGCCTCTGGACCTTCTCCACCAGCGGGACCTCCGACAACATCCTGTCCGCCGCGCGTCTGGCCCGCCAGCAGGGCGCAAAGATCTTGGCCTTCACCGGCCGCAAAGAAACCCCCCTCGAAAAAATCTCCGATGTCGCCATCGTCGCCGACGCCCCAACCTCGGCCGCCGCCCAGGAAATCCACCAACTGGCCTACCACATCCTCTGCGATATCGTCGAACGACGCTGCTGCGAGTAGCGAATCCGCAATTCTCCTGCCTCGTCCGGCTGTTGAAGGCCTTAAATACCTGCAATAATCAATGCCTTTCCCGATAGACATTCAATTGCCTTCTTTGTATAATAAGACGGCTTTGTCTGATGTCAGACAGGAAATGTTTTCGTTCAAAGGCACCTCTACGGATAGACGCCCTGAATCAAACCTTTTGAACCGGAGGAAGGTAAATGAAGCGGCAAATAAGCTCGAATATGTCGTTTGCGTTCTGCACAATGGGCATCGTACTGGCGGTATGTGCGATACCCGTGGTGGCCGACACCCACACCGTCTTGTCCGGCCAGAAGATCCAGACGGCGATCAATGCGGCCACTAATGGCGACCAAATCGAAGTCAAGCCGGGAACCTATAAAGAGGCGATCGACTTCAAGGGCAAGGCGGTTCGCCTCTATAGCAGCGGCGGGCCATCCGTAACCACCATCAACGGCAACAATGCCTATCATGTCGTCAAGTGCGTCTCCGGCGAAACCGCCGCTACCATCCTGGATGGTTTTACCATCACCGGCGGCAATGCCAATAGTGCTGATCCCAATAACTCCGGCGGCGGGTTGATTAACGATCACGGCAGTCCCACCTTGACCAACCTCACCTTCAGCAGCAACTTCGCCGGTTATGGCGGCGGAATGGCTAACAGCGACGCCAGCCCTACATTGACGAACCTTATCTTTGCTAGCAACCACGCCGATAATTGGGGGGGCGGGATGTATAATTTCTACAGCAACCCCACATTGGCCAACCTCACTTTCTGGGGCAACTCGGCCACCACCTATGGTGGCGGGATGGATAACTACTACAGCGACCCCACATTAACTAATGTCACCTTCAGCAACAATTCCGGATTCTATGGCGGCGGGATATACAACGAACATAATAACTACACCATTCGCAACAGCATTCTGTGGGGCAACACCGC
>PMBP01000538.1 GCA_003152975.1 Phycisphaerales bacterium
GTACAGGGCCTCGCCGGAATGTCGATCCATCGTTGTGGTTATATCCACAACATCGATTCCGTGCTTGCGGGAGTACTCCGCCAGTTCGGTCTGGAGACGCCGCGACAGCGTTGGGTCTTCGATCTGACAACGAAATGGCAGGAGGACCAACTGAAATCCAACGCCCAGGGCGGCGAGTTCCTGATGGATTCGTCCGATCTCGATGCGGGCCTGTTCCCACCTCTGTCGAACCACCGGATCGTCCCCGCTGAGGAAGTCAAACTGCCGGGCCAGTCGGGTCATTGCTGCATCCTGCTGTTCCAGTAGGGCGGTCTGATTCGGGCTGGATTCCTCCACTTCCTCTCCAAACCGACGACCGGACCGAAACACCTTCACGATGGGTTTGGCGCCGCCGCTGAGAACAGAATCCGCCGTTCGTCGGATCAGCACCGACGTAAACCAGTGCCACTGGGTTACCCAGGCCGCATCCTCCCGGCTCCATTGTTCTCCNNTGTTCTCCCGGATAAAACGGAAGACGCAGGACAGTCTGCCCTCCCAGATGCGGTTTGTACTCCGGTTCGATGTCGTTGAGGTACACCGCATAGATGACCTTGTCGGGCCGGACCAACGGTACAAGACGGCGTATCCGCTCGCAGACCTGCCAGACATTGTAGCCCGGAACGCCGCCGTTGACCACCGAGATTTCCGGTTCGTTGGTTCGCACAACACCTTCCAGCCGTTTGACGAAGGTTTGCTCGACATTGACGCCAAACCCAAAGGTGTTCGAATCGCCGACGATCAGAATCCGTTTCGTTCGCCAGGAGTCCGGCGAATCATCCCTCAGGCCCAGCGCGTTGATCCGAACGGTAACTCCCGGATAGACATAATTATTCGCCGCCGGCATATCCACATTGGGCTTGAGCACATAGGACAATGTCTCATCCGGCAAAAACAAGATTCGCCCCCGGGGCACAATGATCCGGCCGTTGGTCGCAAAAAGCAGATTGGCCGCGATCTCGAAGAGCCCCAGCGATATCGCCACAATCGTCACCGCCGACAGAATCCGCTTTGTCCGCCGGGACATTCCCATTCTCGATCGTCAATCTCCCATTGTTGTTGTCGGCATGGCGCCACGGTCGCGAAGGGATCGATACATCTGCCATAGCGACGGAAGATGTTCGTCGAGATTCATCAGCGGCTCAAAGGCCAGGATTCGGCGGGCCTTGGCGATATCCGAGACATTTCGCCGTATTTCGCCGGCGATGGGCAAACGAAACGCCAGAGACGAAGAATTCCCGCTCAATCGCAGAATCGATTCGGCCAGATCGCGGATGGTCGTCTCGACACCGGTGGCAATCTGAAAGATCTGTCCCCACACGGTAGTGTTGTCGGGAGATTGCCACAGGGCCTTTTCCAGTCCCTGGGCCACATCGCGGGCGTGGATAAAATCCCGCGTCTGCAGGCCGTCACCGAAGATCTCCAGCGGTTGGCCTTCGTAGATCCGGCCGAAAAAGCGGTTAACCACGGAANNCCAAACGAATGGTAATAGGCCGTACACAGGGCCTCGCCGTAGAGTTTGGCCGCCCCATAGGGCGACATCGGGCAGGGCACCATCCCCTCGTGGATCGGCGGTTCCTGACGGCCGGCCGCGGCGTTGGACGAGGCGAACAATACCCCTTGCACGCCATTGAGCCGGGCGGCTTCCAGGACATTCAGCGTGCCCTGCGCATTGATCTCCAAATGCGGCCGCGGATTGCGGATCGACTCGCGAACCTGCGTTTCAGCGGCCATGTGAATCACCCGGTCCTGCCCCCGCATCGCAGCGCCGATTTGATCGGCATTTAGAATATCCCCTTCGACGAAAAAAATGTCCGATATCTTTTTCCCGGCGTCGAAGACGGCCTGGTGCAGGTTTTCTTTCGAGCCAGTAGTGAGATTATCGAAGACCGTGATGCGATACCCGCCCTGCTCGAGCAGATACCGAACCAGATTGGCCCCGATAAACCCGGCCCCGCCGGTAATCAAAATCGATTGATGCATTCGCATAAATCAGGAATTGGTTTCGTTGGCAACGACGGCCCGGCCAACTTCTCCTGGACTGGCCGGGACTTCTACGATTGGGCGGACAGCAGGTCGTTCGGCCAAGGTGGCATCGATCAAGCCCAGCAATTGCTGGAGCGAATGGGCGCCGATGGCGCGGCCAACGGGTTTGCCGCCGTCGAACACGACAAAGGTCGGCACGCCCATGATATGGTAGGTGCTGCGGAAGGCCGGATACTGATCGATATTGAGTTTGCAGATCTTCACCCGGCCGGCCAGGCGCTCGGCCAAGGTTTCCAACACCGGTTCCATCATCTTGCACGGCGGGCACCACGAACCCCAGAACTCGACCAACACCGAGTCGGAAACGCCCAGGACCTCGTCGGAAAACGAACTATTCGTTAATCGTGTACAGTTGCTCATCGTCCCGGATCTCCGCTTCGAGATTCAGCAATTCCAGTTGTTCCACCTGACGCTTGATCCCCGACCACCAGGTCCGCGGAATAATCGCGTGTTTCCGCTGCTCGATCCGGGCACGGACCTCGTCGGTCAAAAACAACTCGAACATCCGGGCGATTTCTTCGTCAAGATCGACCTTCGTCTCGAACCCGAATTGCTTGGGCAGTTTTTCGTACAACACCTCGAACGGGTGCTCGTCGGCTTCGACGCGGGGATTTTCCACCCGCTGGATCTGGATAGGCAGGCCGAAGTTCTTTTGGCCGATCTGCGCAACCTTGCAGGCCAGGTGGCGGACGCTGTAAATGCCCGAGATCTGGTTAACCGCCGCATACTGGCCCGGCTCCGGCGGGGCATTGATCAATCGCGTCATACACTGCATCGCATCCCGCAGCGCGATATAACCGCGGATCTGCTTTCCCTGGCCGTACAGCGTCAGCGGAATCCCCGTCACGGCCTGGGCAACGAAACGGTTGATCACGGTGCCGAAGCATTCGTCGATATCCAGCCGTGTCCGAAGGCGATTGTCCCTGGCCACCTGATCGGTATGCACGCCGAAAATCACGCCCTGCATGATATCGAACGAACGCAGCCACCAGTACTTGCAGGCCTCGTAGCAGTTGAAGGTGTCCTGCACCTTGCTGACATGATAAAAACTGTGCGGGTCGCGCGGGATCAATTCGCCGCCCAGGCTCCACTGGCGGTTGTCCCAGTGCAACTCGGCATCGGCGGGAAACATCCCCTCAAACAGCGGCCGGCCGGTCAGCGGTGTGCCGTATTCGCCCATCGTGCCTAGCTTGATCAGCGACGACTCCGGGACCAGATCCTTCATCGTAAATAACAGCCCCAGCGTGCCAAGCACATTGTTCTTCTGCACGGCGATGGCATGTTCGGCGTCGATCATGCTGTAGGGCGCCGAGGGGCATTCGGCGTAATGCACGACGGCCTCCGGCCGGACCTCCTCGATGAATTCGCGGAGCCGCTGCCGCTGCTCGAAGATGTCGATCTGGCGAAACTCGATGTCAATTCCCAGCAATTCCTTGGCGGCGGCAAGCCGATCGTTCATCCGCGAAATCGGCACGATCGTCTGGGCGCCGCGCTCTTTGACCCACTCGCGCCGGTTGTAGTTATCCACCCCGCTGACGCGATAACCCATACCGCCCAGCCACAACGCCAGCGTCCAGCCGAGATATCCGTCGATACCCAGGATCATCACCCGCATATTTCGAAGCTGGTACCCGCAGGGTCCCTTGATCCACTCCGGGCATTCGTCGAATGAGATACTCATCGGATCGAACAACCCGATCTCGGGTCGCCGCTTGCATTCGGCGAGGATTTGCGTTTCTCCGCTGGCATCCGTTTTCTTTTCGAATTGTTTACCGGATTGCCCGCAGGCGCGGAAATCCACCTTGCCCGCCAGATCGATTGCCGGGCAGTTCCAGCAGGTGTATTTTCCGTTGTGCTCCATCGTTACCGACTTCCGGATAATAAATGTACAAGGCGGTCAGACTTCATAATGCCCACCACATCTTGAATCGAAATCCGTTCCAGCCGTTGCGGGGCAAAACCTCGCAACAAGCAGAATGCGGTATCCTGGGTATGTTTTCCCGTAAAAGCGTCCCGATCGGACACCCCTGTCGCTTTCAGGTTGGCCTTCAGATTGAATCCCTCCGCCGCCACCAGCACAAGGTCCGGGGCCGAAGCAGCGCACGGCCCCGAGTAGATTTCATCCCGCCGGCAAATCCTGCGGATGGCCTTTCGGCCGTCAATCCGCAACGAATCGAATACCTGCTCAATTTGCTCGGCAACAACCGAAACCTCTTCCGGCCGAACGGTTCCACCCGGAAAACGGCCCTGGGCGTGAATGTAAATCCGGCCCGGATCCAGGGCAAAGGCCCGGGAAGAGGGCTCGATGTCTTTCAGCGAACCGGGCGGGGTTGTCCGGAATCGAAGGAATCCCGACTGCTGGAGGTAGTAGTTGACATACACATTCCGGTCCAGCCGCTCGAACCCGTGATCCGACAGCATGACCAGCCGATCTTGGGGGTTCAAGGTTGCCGCAATCTGGCCGACGACCTCGTCGATCGAATGGAAATAATCCAGGAATCGCTGGTGATATTTGTGATGCGGGTCTTCCCATGCATCCCACAGAAAATGCATCAGCCGATCCGTACCCGTAAAGACCAGCATGAAGGTTTGCCAAGGTCGAGTCGTCCAGAGATGGCGCCAGGCCTCAATCCGGGCTCGATGGGTCTTTTCGAGGTCGGCCCAGAACAGGTCCATCGACTGGTGGGCCTTCTGCGAATCCACATCCAGCCGATA
>PMBP01000446.1 GCA_003152975.1 Phycisphaerales bacterium
TCGCGCGGCCGATCGCCTGGTTCGATCGGCATGTCGTTGACGGTGGCGTAAACCTCAGCGGCTGGATAACCCGGACAACGGGGGCGGTTCTGCGACACCTGCAGACCGGCCAGATCCAGGTCTATGGCGTTTGGTTTGTGGGCGGGGCGTTGATGATCCTACTGATTCTGTGGGCGGGGTGGCGATAATCATGGAGCAAGGTGCCAATGGGATTGGTTAGCTGGTTAATTGCGATTCCGTTTTTGACGACCCTGGCGATTCTGGCCGTCCCGGCCGGGCGATGGCGCTGGATCCGCTGGATTGCGGTGACCGGCTGCGGGATCCATCTGGTCCTGACGGTCGTCGTGACCTGGCTGTTCTGGCAACAGGCCTCGGCCGATGTCGCGGCGATGAAGACGGCCCTGCTGACCAAGCTGTATCTGGTCGAGCAGGTCGAGTGGTTCCGTTCCCTGGGAATCGAATACTTTGTCGGGATCGACGGCATCTCGATGGTAATGGTGATCTTGACATCGGTCATCATCTTCACGGGCGTGTTAGCGAGCTGGTATGTCGAAACGCGAACGAAAGAATTCTTCGTGCTCCTGCTGACGCTGGTCACGGGCGTGTTCGGGGTGTTCGTCAGCTTCGACCTGTTCCTGTTCTTTATGTTCTACGAACTGGCCGTGCTACCGATGTACCTGTTGATCGGCATCTGGGGTACCGGTCCCAAGGAATACTCGGCCATGAAGCTGACACTGATGCTGCTGTTCGGCAGCGCGTTTATTCTCGTCGGTTTCCTTGCCCTCTACCATGCCTCCGGGATGCATTCATTCAACCTGCTCAAGCTGGCCCAGGCGAATTTTTCCGGCGAGTTTCAGCGGTGGGTCTTCCCGATGATCTTCGTGGGCTTCGGCGTGCTCGGGGCATTGTATCCGCTGCATACCTGGTCGCCGGACGGCCACAGTTCAGCTCCGACGGCCGTCTCGATGCTGCATGCGGGCGTGCTGATGAAACTGGGCGGCTACGGCGCACTGCGGATCGCCGTTTATCTGTTGCCGGAAGGCGCCAAGGATTGGGGTTTGTTCTTCATGGCCCTGACGACGGTCAACATCCTTTACGGTTCCTTCGGCGCGATCATGCAGCGGGACCTGAAGTACTTTACGGCCTATTCGTCGGTCAGCCACTGCGGTTTTGTGCTGTTCGGCGTGGCGGCCCTGAACCTGATGGCGCTCAAGGGCGCGGTGCTTCAGATGTTCAGCCACGGGATCATGACGGGCCTGTTTTTCGGACTGATCGGGATGGTGTACGGCCGGACCCACACACGGAACATCGACGAGATGGGCGGTATTGCCCGAAGGATGCCCTGGCTGGCGGTAATGTTCTATATCGCGGGCCTGGCCAGTCTGGGATTACCCGGCTTGTCGGGATTCATTGCGGAGTCCCATGTGTTCCTCGGTGGCTTTTTCGGTAATAGTTGGACGAATATAACCGTGATGCGGGTCCTGACGATTCTGGCCACGATGTCGATCGTCGTGACGGCGGTGTATGTCCTCCGCGGCCTAGCGAAGGTCTTTTTCGGCCCCATCCGCAACAGCCACTTTGAGCATCTCGACGACGCTAAGTTGCCCGAACGGATTTCGACGGGGGTGCTGGCAGTTGTGCTGGTTGTGGCCGGTGTGGCTCCGTGGTTACTGATTAATATGATCGAAGGGGCCCTGATGCCGATTTTTAATCGACTTAACGGTTCGATTGCCATGACGGGTTTTTGATAAGGGATTTGGAACCGAAATGATTTTTCTACCGGAACTGATTGTGGTTGCCTGTGCGGTCGGGGTGCTGGCGGCCGATCTTTGGATCGACGAACGCCGCCGGGTAATCCTTGCGCCGATGGCGGCTCTGGGGCTTGCGGCGGCGATGGTGGCTTTGATTGTTGCCGTCCCGCAGAACGGCTCGACCCTCGGCGGCCGGTTTGCGGTGGACCCGGTCGGCTGGTGGTTCAAGGTTTTCTTCCTGCTGTCGGGACTGATTACCATCCTGCTGTCGCTGGATCTGCTGGACGGCCGGGTCGGCGTGAGGATGCGGGGAATCGGTTTTCGCGGGGAATACTACACGGTCCTGCTGGCGACGATTCTGGGGATGATGGTCTTGGTCTCGGCGCGGGACCTGATTACCCTGTATGTCAGCTTAGAGTTGGCAACGCTTCCCCTTTTCGTGCTGGCGGCCTGGCGCAGGGACAACGCCCAGTCCGGTGAGGCGGGAATGAAGTATGTGATCTTCGGTGCGATGGCGTCGGCCTGCATGCTGTACGGCCTGGGGCTGCTCTACGGCCTGACGGGCAGCACGGCCCTGTCGGCAATCGATCACCAGCTTCGCGACATACCGGCTTTCTGGCTGGCAGCGGCGATGCTGACGGCTGGGATTGGTTTTAAGCTGACAATCGTGCCGTTCCATTTCTGGGCGGCGGATGTCTATCAGGGTGCTCCGGCCCCGGTTACGGCCTACCTATCGGTGGCGTCCAAGGGGGCGGGACTGGCCTTCGCCTTCCAGATTCTCTACCGTATGTTGGATGGTTGGGTGGCCCAGGCCGCGGCGGGCGTGGCGGTATTCGCCGCCGTGACGATGACCCTCGGCAACACCGTCGCCATCGTGCAGAATAACATCAAGCGGTTTATGGCCTTCAGCGCCATCTCGCAGGCTGGTTACTTGATCATGGGCTTTGTCGGCGGACTGGCCGAAGGCGTACCGGCGATGCTGTTCTATCTTCTCGTGTATGCGGTGACGAACCTGGCCGTCTTTGCCTGCATCGTCTGGTTCAGTAACCAGACCGGCAAGGAGCAGATCGAAGATTATCGCGGCCTTTCGCGGACCAATCCGCTGATTGCGCTGGCGATGATGCTGGGCCTGTTCAGCCTGGCGGGAATCCCGCCGCTGTCGGGCTTTGTCGGTAAGTTCTTCCTGTTCAGCATTGCCTCGAAGGCCGGGTACCACTGGCTGGTCGCCGTGGCCGCGGTAAACTCGACGATCTCGTTGTATTATTACCTGCGGATCGTGCGGCAGATGTACATCGAGCCGGCCGACGAAGGAGCAACACGGTTGCCGATCACACCGACGCTGGCCGTGACCCTGGTGGTCCTTTCCGCCGCCCTGGTCCTGATGGGGATCATTCCCTCGCTGTACGAAACCATTTCTGCACAAACCCTGACCTGGCTGCCTCGCTGAGACGGCCAGCGGTTGTCTGCCCTCACCCCATTCGGATTCTTATAGACAATCATTCAGTTTTGCTTATAGTATTTTGCTGAGGATTCGGTACCAAAACCGGATGAAACGCAAGGACCTCATGCACAGCCATCAACAGAATGAATTGTGTTCAAGTTGCGGACAGCGATCCTCCTGCGGCAGCGTCTATCAGAAGCTGGGAGCCGCGCGGGGGCCTTCGGTCCTCGGAAAGTCCCTGATTGCGTTCGTTCTTCCGATTGTGCTGTTTCTTTTGGCCTTGGCGGCCAGTGACCGTCTGTTCCGGGGCCGGATCGAGAATACTGATCTGCGAATGCTGGCGGGGATCCTTCCGTCGTTGGCGGTCAGTATCGCTGGCGTCGGGGCGGCCCGACGGATCTTTTTGTCCCGGGCCGGATGTGACAGGCAAGGAGAGCCATCATAAAAACTCAAAGTATAGGTACCTTTCCCGGCGGGATTCATCCGCCGGAGTACAAAGAGTTGACGCAGGATCGCCCGATCGAGGTCGTGCCTCATCCCGAAGCGGTGGCGATCCTGCTTAGTCAGCACACCGGCGCGATATGCAAGCCGCTGGTGAACAAACGCGATCGCGTGACGGTCGGCCAGATGATCGGCAAGGCCGATGCCTTCATCTCGGCCCCGGTCCATTCGCCGGTAGCGGGCATCGTTAAGGATATCGCGCTGCAGTCGCACGCGGTTCTCGGTCGCGAGTTGGCGGTGATCATCGAGACCGATCCGCAGGCGGATACCGCGATCTTGCCGGCCTGCGACCACTTCAAGGCGAGCTTTGACGAGTCGGCCTGGTCGGCCGAGCAGATCTGCGACGCCGTCCGCAATGCGGGGATCGTGGGGATGGGCGGGGCGGGATTCCCCACGCCGGTTAAGATCGAACCCAATCCAAAGATGCCCCGGGATACTCTGATCATCAACGCCTGCGAGTGTGAGCCGTATATCACCTGCGATTATCGCGTGATGCTCGAATGGACGCACCAGGTCATCGCGGGAATCAAGCTGGCTCGAAGGGTATTGGGCTGCAAACGGGTGATCATCGGCATCGAAGACAACAAGCCCCGCGCCGCCGAGGTACTGCGTGAGGTAATCGGTCCGGCAGGCGAAATAGAAGTGGTAATTGTAAAGACAAAATATCCGCAGGGTAGCGAGCGACAGCTCATCCGATCGTTGCTGGGCCGTACTGTGCCGACCGGTGGCATTCCACCGATGATCGGCTTGTGCGTACTGAATGTCCAGACCTGTGCGGCGATCGCCGAGGGGGTGGTCCTGCAGCGGCCCCTGACTCACCGTGTGGTGACGATCGCCGGCCGGGCCATCGCCAAGCCCGGCAACTATTATGTCCCCATCGGCATGGCCGTTGGTGATCTGGTCCAGCATTGCGGCGGACTGACGGATCCGGCCGCCCGGGTGATCCTCGGCGGGCCAATGATGGGCATGGCGATTGCGGATCTGTCCACGCCGATCACCAAGACCTCTGGCGCATTGACCTTTCTGACTCGGCAAGAGGTTACCGAGGCCAAGTTCCAGCAGCGGCAGACCGCCTGCATCCGCTGCGGTCGATGCCTGACGGTCTGCCCGGAGCACCTGAATCCGACGCGGATCGCCCACGCGGTCAAGGCCGCAAAGATGGACATCGCCCAGGACTACTACCTGACGGCCTGCATCGATTGTGGATGCTGCAGCTATGTCTGTCCGGCCAAGATTGAGTTGACCGGATACATCAAAACCGGCAAGGTTCTGTTGGCGCGGCAAAAGAAAACAATCCCGTCGTAACTGAAATCGGATAATACAAGGATACAAAGGCGTATTCATGCTGAGTAAAATAACCGTAGCCCCGGCCCCGCATATCGCCAGGTCGCATTCGACGCAGAGCATCATGCTCGATGTGATCCTGGCCCTGTGCCCGGCGATGCTGGCGGGGATGTGGCTCTTTCACCACTTCGCCGTGGTTCTGCTGATCGCCTGCATCGGCTCGTGCATGCTCACCGAATGGGCCTGCAACTGGATCCGCCGCAAACCCAATTCGCTCGACGACCTCAGTGCGATGGTCTCCGGCATCCTGCTGGCCATGTCCCTGCCGCCGGCGTTGCCCTACTGGGCGGCGATCATCGGCAGCGTGTTTGCCATCGCGGTCGGCAAGATGGTCTTCGGCGGCCTGGGTTGTAATGTTTTCAACCCGGCGATGATCGGGCGTGCGTTCCTGACGGCATCCTTCGGGACCCTGATGACGACCTGGACGGTTCCTGCGACGATGGATGCCCAAATGCCCACCCTTCGGCCGGATGCGGCCATCGCGACCACGCAGGCGACGCCGCTGGCCTGGAGCAAAGAGGCCATCAAGGGCAAGACCGACGCATCGGTTGTGGCGGCCCAGCGATGGGATTCATTTGTCGGCCAGGTCGGCGGGTGTCTGGGCGAAACCAGCGCCCTGGCCATGCTGATCGGCGGAGCGTACTTGCTTATCCGCGGAACGATCAGTTGGCAGATTCCCGTCTCGGCGCTATTGGCCGCGGCGGTCTGTGCGACGATCGGGTTTCTCATCAACCCGGCCCGGTACATGTCGCCGGACCTGCACATCCTGACCGGCGGCCTGCTGATGGGCGTGTTCTTTATCGCGACCGACCCGGTCACGGCGCCGCTGAGCGGACGGGGGATGCTGATCTTCGGGGCCGGCGTGGGGGGGCTGACGATGCTGATCCGCATGGTTGGCGAGTACCCCGAGGGCGTGATGTATGCGGTGTTGATCATGAACGCCTTTACGCCGCTGATCGATCGATTCTGCAAGCTGATTCCTGCCGGAGGGAAGGTCAATGGGTAATCACATCCGCCTGTTCATCCGGGAAAGCTGGTTGCTAATCGTCTCGTCGTTTCTGTTCGGTCTGCTGCTGGCCGTTACCGATGCGGCCTGGTCGCCGCAGATCAAGCAAAACGAGCTCAATAAATTCAATAAACTGGCTGCCGGCCTGTTCAACAAGGAAGGCACGACATTCGAGCAGGTCCCGGACATTGCCCTCGACAAGGGGAAAGGCCAGAAGATCCCCGTCGATGTCAACAAGGCCGTGCTGGACGGCCGATGCATCGGCTGGGCCTTTGTGGCCGAGGGTAACGGATTCGCCGGGCCTATCCGGCTGGTCGTGGCGACCGACGCCGGTTTTGAAAAGATTCAGGGATTCGGCGTTCTTGCCTGCAGCGAAACGCCGGGCTTCGGCGACAAGATCAAAATCAAGGACGGGTTCTACCAGAAACAATATCAGGACGCGCCGGTGGCTCCGTTTTCGCTGACCAAAGCGGGTGATCCCAGTGCGATCGACTCGACCATCATAGCGATTACCGGCGCGACGGTGACCAGCGAGGCGGTCGTGACGATCTTCAACCGGTATGCCGTCGCGATTCAAATGCAACTGAAGGCAAAGGGGCTGCTAACGCATGGCCAATGACAACGCACAATCCGTAACGACCTCTGCAACCGTCTGGAACGGCCTGTTTAAGGAGAATCCCACCTTTGGCCTGATGCTCGGCATGTGCCCGACGCTGGCCGTTACGACCACGATGGAAGCGGCCCTGACCATGGGCATTAGCGTGATCTTCGTGCTGATCGGCTCCAACATCATGATCAGCGTGATGCGTCGCCAGCTCAAGCCCCACCTGCGGATCCTGATGTTTACCCTGACGATTGCGGTGTTCGTCACCATCGCCGACCAGTTCCTCAAGGCCTACCAGCCGGTAATGAGCGAGTACCTCGGTGCGTACATCCCCTTGATCATCGTCAACTGCATCATCATCTGCCGGTCGGAGGCCTGCGCCAGCAAGCAGGGTGTCTGGATCAGCACGGTGGACGGCCTGGCGATGGGCGTTGGCTTTACGGTGTCATTGTCGTTGCTGGCCAGTATCCGCGAGATCCTGGCCTCCGGCAAGTGGCTGGGGATGACGGTCCTGCCGCTGGCCGAAAACGGCGGCTGGTTCGTGCCGTGGGCGGGGATGGGTATGCCGGTTGGCGCCTTCGTTACGCTGGGCCTGCTACTGGGTCTGGCGGTTCATCTGACCAAGAAAGCCAAAGGGTAACCCTATGGATACGATACAGATGCTGGTGCTGGGGTTTTTATCCATCGTCATTATCAACAACTTCGTGTTCACCAAGTTCCTGGGGACCTGTCCCTACATCGGCGTGTCGGGCCGACTGGACATGGCCTTCGGCATGGGTCTGGCCGTCACCTTCGTCACAACCCTCAGCGGGGCGATGACCTTTCTGCTCGACGAGTATGTCCTGATGCCCTTGCACCTGGAGGTGACCCGATATGTATGCTATATCCTCGTGATCGCCGGGGCCGTGCAACTGGTGGAGATGTACCTGCGAAAATATTTCCCGCCGCTGTACGACAGCTTCGGGATCTTTCTGCCGCTGATTACGACCAACTGCGTGATCCTCGGCATCTGCCTGTTCCTGGATCAGTGGCAGACGAATAATTTTCTGGAAGCCGTCAACCTCAGCTTCGGCGCCGGGATCGGTTTTACCCTGGCGATCTGCATCATGGCCGGCATCCGCGAGAATCTGGTTTTTGCGGATGTGCCGCCGTGCCTGCAAGGGGCCCCGATCACTCTGATCACGGCGGGCCTGCTGACCTTGGCGTTCATGGGTTTTGCGGGCATGATCAAGTAACCTTTGCCGATGCGGCGATTGAATAGAAAGCGATGGATAGGATGATTCTTGCGTCGGTTCTCGAGTTGTGGAACAGCGCCTGGCCGGCGGGCCTGATGATGATGTTGCTGGGTTTGGGCTTTGCGATTGCGCTGCTTATCGCCAGTATCAAGCTGCAGGTGACCGTCGATCCGAAGATCGAACAGATTCACGCGGCCTTGCCGAAGGTCGATTGCGGTTCGTGCGGTTTCCCCGGCTGCGGGCAATATGCTGTGGCGGTGGCGGCCGATCCCGAGCTGCTGGGCCGCTGTGCCCCGGGGGGACAAAAGACGGCCGAGAAGATCGCCGCGATTCTGAACCTGCAGATCAGCGGCGGCGGGGCCCCGCTACGGCCGATTGTTCATTGCCGCGCCCACACCGACGACCGGGAATATTTCGCCACCTACGAAGGTATCCCCCGATGCACGGCCGCCAACGCACTGCCGCTGGTACAGGCCTGCAAGTTCGGCTGTATGGGCTTCGGAGACTGTACGCGGGCCTGCAAGTTCGGCGCATTGCATGTGATCGATGGATTGGCGACCGTGGACTACGACCGCTGCACCGGTTGCGGGGC
>PMBP01000025.1 GCA_003152975.1 Phycisphaerales bacterium
TGCTGACCGAACACGAGTTGATCGAGAAGATCAAACAGTGGAATGCGACGGATCGGCCGTATCCGCGGGATCGGTGTATCCACCAGTTATTCGAGGAACAAGCGGCCAGAACGCCGGATGCGATCGCGGTGGTGTTCGAGGATCAGACGCTTTCCTACTTCCAGCTCAATGCCAAAGCCAACCAATTGGCCCATTATCTGCGCCGGCAAGGCGTAGGTCCCAATGTGCCCGTCGGGATCTGCATGGACCGCGGCCTGGAGATGATCATTGCGTTGTATGGGGTCCTGAAGGCGGGGGGGGCGTATGTACCGCTGGACTCGATGTATCCCCGTGATCGAATGGAACATATCGTTCGGGAAAGCGGGATTTCGATTCTCCTGTCACAGGCCATGTATCAATCGAAGGTCGATGGACTCGGAAGCGTTCGGTTGAATCTGGATCAAGCCGAAGACGCACTCTCCCAGTATGAAGTGTCGAATCCACCCTGGGATTATCCCGCCGATTCGTTAGCGTATATTATTTATACCTCCGGTTCCACTGGAAAACCCAAGGGGGTGATGAACGAACACAAAGGGATCCTGAACCGTTTGTTGTGGATGCAGGAAACCTTTCCGTTGGACAAACACGACCGTGTCNNGTTGCTGTGGATGCAGGATGCCTACCCGCTCACGGCGGCGGACGTGGTGGTGCAGAAGACGCCGTTCAGTTTCGACGTGTCGGTGTGGGAATTTTTCTGGCCGCTGATGTTTGGGGCGCAATTGGTGGTGGCCCGGCCGGGAGGGCACAAAGATCCGAATTACCTGATTCAGACAATTATGGATCTGAAAATTACAACTCTGCACTTTGTGCCGTCCATGCTCGAACTTTTTCTTCAGTCTCCCCGGGTCGAGGGATGCCGGAGTGTCCGGAGGGTTTTTTGTTCCGGGGAGGCCCTGGGGCATGATCTCCAGCAACGGTTTTTCGGGCGGATGACGGCAGACCTCCACAACCTGTATGGACCGACGGAAGCGGCGGTCGATGTGAGTTGGTGGGCGTGTCGGGCCGACAGTCCCCTGAGCTTCGTACCGATCGGAAAACCGGTTGCCAACACCCAGTTGTATAGTCTGGATGCCTCGATGAATCCGGTGCCTCCAGGCGTGGAAGGGGAGTTGTATATCGGGGGCGTTCAAGTGGCGCGGGGGTATGTCAATCAGCCGAAGTTGACGGCGGAGCGGTTTATCCGAAATCCGTTCAGCGAGGATCCCGAAAGTCGTCTATACAAGACCGGGGATATCTGCCGGTGGCTGGAGGATGGGAATATCGAGTACCTTGGCCGCACCGATGGCCAGGTCAAAATCAGCGGAATACGGATCGAGTTAGGCGAGATCGAAAGCGTTGTGCGCGGCCATCCATCGGTACGGCAGGCCGTGGTGATGGCTCGGGAGGATGAGCCGGGGCAAAAGTACCTGGCGGGATATGTGGTTCTGGACGGAAAAGGGGAAATCGACGGGAAAAGATTACAAAAGTATTTGGGGCAGAAATTGCCCGAGTACATGGTGCCGTCGGTGATCCTGGAATTGGAATCCATTCCCCTCACGGCCAGCGGAAAAGCGGATCGAAAAAGCTTGCCGAAACCATTCGTCGGGGAACCGAAACGACGAGAAGGGACGCTTCCGCAAACGGAGACGGAGAAGCGACTGGCATCGATCTGGAAGGAGATTCTGGGAATCGATACCGTGTATCGGGAGGATCATTTCTTCCGCCTGGGGGGGCATTCCCTCAAGGCGATCCAGGTGATCTATCGTGTCCAAAGCCAGTTCGATATTCAAATCCCCGTGTCGGCATTATTTGAGAATTCGATATTGGTGGCATTTTCCGAAGTGGTGGAATCCCTTTGTTCAAGCGACCAGAATCGAGCCGTTGTCATTCCGACCGTACCGCGGGGGGGACCGATTCTACAATCATTTGCCCAGCAGCGATTATGGTTTATCGAATCGTTGTTAAGAGGAATACCATTGTATTGCGTTTCTTTTCGGGTGACATTCAAAGGTGCACTTGATCATGGGGTTCTGGAAAAAAGCATTCGCAAGATTCTTCAACGGCATGAAGCGTTTCGAACGACTTTTCCGGTGGTGGATGGCAAGCCGGTTCAGATCATCCACCCAAATTCCGTATGGCATCTGCGCATTTCTGAGGTATCCGGAAACGGCGTAAAAAGCGTTGAAGACGAATGTGTGGCTATAGCCCAACAAGAGGCCGGAACGGTGTTCAATCTTGAAACAGGACCGCTGTACGGTTTCCATCTCCTTCAAGCCAGCCCTATGTACCATGTATTGCTTGTGAATATGCACCATCTGATTACGGACGGATGGTCGATGGGGATCTTNNACTATTACCTTGACTACTCCCAAGGTCGCGAACCCCACACTGCCGCTTTAACCGTCCAGACCGCGGACTATGGATGCTGGCAACAAAACCAGATTGATCGTTTGAAACTCCAGAGTCTGGAGTATTGGAAACGCCAATTATCGGGAGACCTGCCGCCCTGTACGATCCCGGAAGACCATCCTCGACCGATGGAGCTGACCTATGTAGGGAACTGGATCCATCATGCCATTCCGACAGAGCTCTACGGGAAATTGCGTGAGCAGGCGTCCCGACACAATGTGACCCTGAACATTTTTCTGTTGGCGACATTTGCTTCTCTTCTTCATCGATTGACGGGTTTGGATGATCTTCCAATTGGAAGCCCCATCTCGGGAAGGACCCATTGCGATATTGAAGGGGTTATTGGATTTTATGTTAACACGGTCGTCCTACGAATTCAAGTTCCTCCGGATTGCACATTTGGGGTCTGTCTTCAACGGACGCTGGAAAAATGTCAAGAGGCGCAGCAACATCAGGATTTGCCCTTCGGCGTATTGGTTGAAGAATTGAAACCCAAGCGAGATTCCAGTCGGAACCTCTATTTTCAGATTATGTTCGCCTATCAGGATGCGCGATATTGGTCTGTGCCCATCCCGGGAATTGATACCCGTGTCCATGAGTCTCATACGACGGTATCCAATTTCGATTTAACCCTGTTTGCGGAAGAAAATTCGCAGGGGCTTTTGTTCCGTGCCGAGTACAACACGGATCTGTATGAGGAGGGGACGATTCAGCGGTTTCTGCGGTTGTATGAGCATGTATTGGAGTCGGTCGTTGCCGATCCGCATCAGAGGATCGACGAGATTGGTCTGTTGACGCAGAAGGATGCGGCTGCGATAGCAGGATGGAATGCGACGAATCGGCCGTATCCGCGGGATCGGCGCATTCACCAGTTGTTTGAGGATCAGGCGGCCAAGACGCCAAATGCGGTGGCGGCGGAGTTCGAGGGACAGACGCTGACCTATTCCCAGCTCAACACCAAAGCCAATCAATTAGCCCATTATCTGCGCCAGCGGGGCGTGGGGCCGGATGTGCCGGTCGGAGTCTGTATGGACCGCAGTCTGGAGATGATGGTCGGATTGGTAGCCATTCTGAAGGCCGGTGGGGGCTATGTTCCGCTGGATCCGCTCTATCCGGCCGAACGACTTCGCTTTATGGCCCAGGATGCCGGGGTCAAGCTGATTCTGGCGGACGCGGGGTTGCGGGAGGTCTTTCCGGAGTCCATCGAATGTGTCGATCCGGCACAGACGGCGGTCTTCGAATCGTATCCGATTGAGAATCTCGGCTGGGAGGGGACGCCGGAGGATCTGGCGTATATCGTCTTCACCTCCGGTTCGACGGGAACACCCAAGGGTGTGGCGGTGCCGCATCGGGGGGTGGTACGGCTTCTGTTCGGGCAGGAATACATGGCGTTCGGACCGGAGCTGACGATGATGCAACTAGCGCCGGTGAGTTTTGATGCCTCGACTCTGGAGATCTGGGGGCCGCTGCTCCATGGGGGACGATGTGTGTTGTATCCAGGGCGGGTACCGGATTTGGACCGGCTCCAACAGGTCCTGCAGTCCGGCCGGGTCAACGCGCTGTGGCTAACGGCGTCGCTGTTCAATCTGGTGATCGACACGCGGCCCCAGTTGCTGGCGACGGTCGGAACTGTGCTGACCGGCGGCGAGGCGTTGTCGGTTCCGCATGTCCGTAAGGCGCTGGAAGCATTGCCGAATGTACAATTGGTCAACGGGTACGGCCCGACAGAAAGCACGACTTTTACCTGTTGCCATCGGATCCCCAAGACCCTTCCGGAGGGGTTGGCTTCAGTACCGATCGGACGGCCGATCGGCAATACCCAGGTCTATATCCTGGATTCGCGTTTGCAGTTGGTTCCGATCGGAGTGGCGGGGGAGTTGTATATTGGCGGCGACGGATTGGCGCGGGAGTATGTGAACCGGCCGGAACTGACGGTCGAACGATTCATCCACAATCCCTTCAGCGAAGACCTGACGAGCCGGTTGTACAAGACGGGCGATATCTGCCGGTGGCTGGAGGATGGGACGATCGAGTACCTGGGGCGGGCGGATGACCAGGTCAAGATCCGTGGATTTCGGATCGAGTTGGGTGAAATTGAAAGCGTACTGCGAAGCCACCCTCAGGTGCGGCAGGCGGTGGTGGTGTCGCGGGAGGATGTGCCGGGGCAAAAGTACCTGGCCGGATATGTGGTGCTGGACGGGAAGGGGGATATCGACGGGGAAGGGTTGGGGAAGTACCTGGGGCAGAAACTGCCCGAGTATATGGTCCCATCGGTGATTATGGGGATCGAATCCATTCCGCTGACAGCCAATGGAAAGGTGGACCGGAAGCGATTGCCCAAGCCGACCGAGACGGGTACCGGATTGGATGAATCCCTTCCCCAAACGGAAACGGAAATCAAGCTGGCCGACATCTGGAAGCAACTACTCAAGAGGCCTACGATTGATCGGAATGACCATTTCTTCCGACTGGGGGGACACTCGC
>PMBP01000362.1 GCA_003152975.1 Phycisphaerales bacterium
CCGATTCTGTTTCCGTTCCCGAACCGTATCGCCAACGGCGAGTTTGCATTTGGTGGAAAGACATATCATGTCCAAACAGGTCGGGGCCATGCCATTCACGGATTTGTCAGCTCCCAGCCCTGGCGCGTCACGGCGACAGGCACCAACAACGGCGCATGGGTAACCGGCGTGACGGACACCGAGTCGAATCGGTTGCTAAAGGAACACTGGCCTTGGCCCTGCCGGCTCACGGTGACTTACCGGCTTGTGGGCCAGCCATTGACGATGACGGCAGTGGCAGAAAACCTCGGCACCGAACCGATGCCGTTCGGTTTCGGTATCCACCCCTATCATCCCTTACCGTTGACGCCGGCGGGGACGCGGGCGCGTTGTCAGATTCAAGTGCCGTGCCGTGAACGGTTGGAACTGACCCCGGACTGCATCCCAACCGGTCGGCGGTTACCGGCGACGGAATGGTTTGACGGCCGTGCCCTCGGTGATACAAAACTCGACGACGTGTTTACGGGTACGCTTGCCAATGCAAACGGTTCCGCCTGCGTCCTGCGTGATCCGGACTTGCAGTGGGAAGTGACGAACCATGCCGCCGCCGCTTTTCCACATTGGGTGGTTTACGCGCCGCCGCAGCGCAGCGTGGTCTGCTTCGAGCCATACACATGCGTCACCGATGCGTTCAATCTCTACACTCGCGGGGTGACCGGGACCGGCTTTGCGGTATTAGAGAATGGCAAACCGTGGCGTGGTGTGGTAACAATACAGGTCAGCCAGACAACTCCTAAGAAATGACCTAACGAAACTCATAGTGATCATCCCGTACCGTGCATAGATGTATATCACGAAGACGCGAAAGGTGTCGGATGTTCAAGGCCATGCGTAATATGTTATACAATTGGATCAACCCAAACCATGGGGTGCGCAACAAAATGCGCAACAACCGAGTTCGTTTGAGCTACGGTTGGGCTTTGGCTGCGCTTCGGTCAGCATCATAAGTCTTTTATTGACAGTCATATGTGCTTATACCACAAGTACTTACGAACCATGATCTCGAACTGTAAATCCGTCGGCTAGCGCCTACGTTGGTTCGAATCCAACCCGGCCCAGTTTTGATAACCTCAAGGCTGACAAGGACTTACACTTGTCGGCCTTTTTTCTTTCGATGGGCCATCAGCGGGTGCGCACAAACTTCACAACCGAATCACCTCATTCTACAGGCCAAGCAGGTGTTGTTCTATGATGAATCCAGCGACACGGTTAAAAATTCATGTTTTTCCTCAGACCCAGCTTGAGTACGGGTAACTCGTCGGCCTGCTGACGACGATCCGGCCGGCGCCTGCCAGTTCAGTTTACCGTCGCGGATCTGCAGAGTAAGATCGGTTTTCCTCGTAATGTCGATGTTGCCGTCACGGACCTCAAATGCGGCCGACAGCATGAGTTTTCCCGGGGGAAGTTCCAGTGTGACGGGTCCACCCAGTGATTCCGTGTCGGCGATGAGAAGACCTCGTGCTTCCTACTCGGGGTGATCGCGCAATACGATGCCGCCGGCATTGCCGGACGGATACCCTTTCTCGTCATAAAGCCACAGGGCAAGACCCGCCTTTTTGGCCTCGTTGACGGCGCGGACGAAGGCGAGCCACTTGGCGTCGCTTTCGAGGTACTGATCGAATGAGACATTGCAGACCCCGCCTCCGAAGCCCTGCTCACTGAGCCGGCCGATAAGCTGGTCCTGCGAGTCGGGCTGATCGGGCCAGTTGTGGATGATTTTCAAGATGCGAGCATCGGCCGGCGGTAATATGAAACGGTCCTCCCAACTGCCAAGAGCGAGTCTACCGGAAAAGGCGACGGCAAAAAGCCCCTGCATCAGCAAGACACAGATCGCCGGATGCCAATGTTTCGTACAGGAATCCGTGAAAGCCACTTGCCTCTCGTTATATTCCGGGGACATCATGGCCCATAGGATACCATTGACCCTCGTTCCCAACAATATACTGTCTCTGGAAATCCGAATGTCAAACGGATGAAGTGACAACCTCGGAATGTGATCGATCCAGCCTGAATTGTCGCATCTTGACTACCATCGGAACATCAATCCGTTACCGCGGCAGGCGTTAGATCTCGACCGATTGGTGTACATCGGAGGGTCATGTGCCGAAGGATTAAGGACAAACCACTGTAGTTAACGCAGTCTGCAGGATCGGCCAATCTCATTCCCTTCATCGAGCGACCCGCACAAGTTTTCCCCCACCGGGCACAAGAATCAGTTCGATTTCAGCCTTTTTCACAGAGGTCCATTGAGCAGTGGCGGCATCGAAGAGATCAAGATTGCCCGGCCCGGCAAGCGATGCCTTCACTTCGGTGGTGTAGTCCAGGTTCACCACGACGGCGTGAGTCGGCCTTTCGGTGGCCCCGAAGAAGCCGAGCAGAAAGCCTCTTGGCGAGGCGGGCGACTGCGAGGAATCAATATGGAAAGCCGCATCTGACGGCAGTGGCTCGCAACCGGGCTCGCGCATCGATGTGTGATACACACCAAGCGATCGCAGGGGCTGGAGGTTCCTGGCGATGGCGGCGAACTGAGGATTGTACGATTTCAGCGCATGGTAGAGCGGACCGGGCGTTCCGTCGAGGCCGACGATGCTGCCGTGATGGTTTGCGCAGGAATACACATAATAGCTGATGCCCTGCGCGCCGTAAGCCAGCGTAGAATAGACCAAGTAGCGCAGCTCATTCACATTTGGCACACGCATCGTATCCGGCGCCCAGGTGCAGGCCTGCACGATGTTGAGGAACGGCAC
>PMBP01000196.1:0-8427 GCA_003152975.1 Phycisphaerales bacterium
AACCACGGGGATCAGGAAAATCAATCCGAGCAGGATGGCCACGCCCGCCCGAGTGAGCCCGGCCCTCCAGGTCCACAGGCACGCCAGCCAGAGAATGACCCATCCTTTGCCCAACTGTTCCATGCCTTCGATCGGCAGGGATCGAGTCCACGCGTTCGACCGGTTCACAACCCAACTCAGAATCCGGTTATCAAAACAGAAATAGCTCAGGATGGCCAGACCTGTCAGGGCAATGGAGAATATCGTCACAAACCATGGACATCGCGGAGGCCGGTTCAATGAGGGATTTTCCATTTATCCGGATTCCTTACACGCGATTGGGCTTCGATTCGGCAACCGGCAACCACAGACGGATTGTAAAGACCCCGTCGGGTTCAATCACGGCCTCAATCCCGACCCCCAAAGCATCGGCGATTTTTCGCACGACAGCCAGGCCGATCCCGCAGTGGTTTCCGGTGTCGGTTCGCGAGGCATCCTGCCGCCAGAAGGCGTCAAAGACACGATCGGCTAACTCCGGGGCCAGCGAGCAACCGGTATTGGTAATCGACAGGACGATCGAATCGTCGGCGGACTCGGCCTGGACCCAGATGCGGCCGCCCTGGTCGGCGTAGTCCACCGCATTGTCGAAAATGTTGGAGAAGATCATCGATAAGTGGTCGGGATCGGAGACGCAGGAGACACCTTCCGCAACACGATTGTCGAAGTTCAGGCCGCGGTCAAAGGCCTTGTCGGCAAAGACACCCCAGCGGCTTTCGATAAGCGGTCGCAACGGGATGGTCTGCCGGTGGATCGTCAGCGTCTGGGCGTCAAGCCGGGACAACGACAGCAGCGTATCGACCATCTTCTGCATGGACCGGGCGATGGCCAGACAATCGCGGAGGGCCTGTTGATATTCCGCCGGATCCCTTCGCAGGGCAAGAGTAACCTCCAAAGTTGTCTGAATGCCGGCCAGCGGTGTGCGGAGTTCGTGGGCCACATCGGCGTTGAATCGCCTCTCCCGCTCGAACGAAAAACGAATCCGCTGCAACAGGGCGTTGAGGCATTCGCAGATCGGGTGCAGCTCGGCGGGATAGACCTGGGCGGAGAAGGTTTGCTCGAGGGTCTGTTCGTTGACGGTTCGGATGGTCCCGGCCAGAACATGGATGGGACGAAGACCGGCGCCGGAGACGACCAGGGCCACGCCGGTGGAAAGCAGAATGATCCCGGCCGAAGAGCCGATCAGCAACCATCGGAACAAACCGAGAAAATCGATCAACTCGCCCGCATCCCGCGCCACGACCAGCGTCACGGGATCCTCCTGGGCCTGGTTGTTCTCTTCCGACTGCGGGACGAAACGATACCGAATCGCCCGACCCGCTGTCTCGCCGGGAAGCGGGCAATCGCCGTAGAAGGGATTGTCCGATTCTTCGTCAAACGCCGGCAGATCCTCCTGGCCCAGGGATGGGGAACGGATCGTCTTGTCCCCATCCCAAGTCCAGAATTGGTAATAGGCCCCGCCGCGCAGGTTGAAAAATTCCGGGGTCATCCGGACATTGAACTCCAGTTCCAGCTCCCGCTCGATGCGATCGGTCCGTTCGGAGTCGTCTTCGTCAGCCGATTCGCCCTCTTTCTGCACGAATCCCCTGTCTTCGATGATGGCCGACAGCAACCGTGCGGTATCCAGCAGCGATTCGTCAAAGTGTCGAATCAGGGTCCGGCTTGTCAGGGAATAGATCGTAATGCAGAAGAGGGTCAGCAGCACGCCCGTGCCGAGAACGACCCCGGACAACAACCGGGTGCGGAGAGAGATTATCATGGCTGCCCCCCCAGCACATAGCCCCGGCCGCGGATCGTGTGAATCAGAGAGGGTTTGTCGGGGCGCTCGATTTTCTTTCGCAGATATCCTATATAGACATCCACAACATTGCTGCTTGCCGAGGAGTTGAATTCATAGACATGTTCCCAGATCTCCGTCCGCGAAACCACCTCCCCGCCTCGCATAGCCAGGTATTCCAACAGGGCGAACTCCCGCGGGGAAAGCTCAATGGCCGCGCCGTCGCGGAAGACCTGCCGGGTGTTAAGGTCCAGGCGGAGGTCGTCGATGACCTGCTCGGCCGATTTCTTCCGATAGCCGCGCCGGACCAGGGCACGGATGCGGGCCAGCAGTTCTCCGAAGGCGAAGGGCTTCACCAGATAATCGTCGGCCCCGTGATCCAGGCCTTCGATCCGGTCCTTCACGGCGTCCTTGGCGGTCAGGATCAGGACATGACTCTGCCGGCCTTCGGCCCGGAGCTTGCGAAGAATCGTCAGGCCGTCCATGCCGGGCAGCATCAGGTCCAGAATGATCGCGTCGTATTCATTGCCCTGGGCATACCACAATCCTTCCGGGCCGTCGCCGGTGGCGTCCACGGCGAATCCCGCCTCCCGCAGGCCCTGCAAGAGGGATTTCCGCAAGGGTTCATAATCTTCAATCACCAATACGCGCATATCCTGTTCCCGTCTTCAGCGCATCCCGAAATCGTAGAGGCGACCCATCAGCATTGGGTGATCTCCGACTCGCAGGGCAGATCATCGAGCCAACAGGCGCCCGGATGGAAGGCCCGCGAGAAAACCTTTCCGGCCTTCCCGGGATCGCGAGTTTGATAATACCGCATATACAGCCGATTGTCTTGATCCAAGTCCAGGATTTCGACCTTGCCCGTGTAATGGGACATCATGTACCGATAGGTCTTCACCAGGCCGCTGAGCCGACGGTTGACCTGGCCAACGATCTTGACCCCGTGGTCAAGGGGTACCTGGAAATGCAACGCCCCTCGGACCGGCCTCGCTTGAAACAGATAGTACGGCCGCACGCCGAGATGGTGGAGCAACTCAAAGGTCGCGGCCAGGATGTCGGGGTCGTCGTTGACGGCCTTGAGGAGAACGGTCTGATTGAACAACTGGACTCCCAGGGCGCCAAGTGCCGCGGTGGCCCGCCGGGTTTCATCCGAAATCTCGCCGACATGATCGACATGAATCACCAGCACGGGCGTTTTTCCCGCCCGGCCAATCCGCCGGAACAGCTTGGCCAAACCGTTGTCCAGAAAACGCGCCGGGTCATAGACCAGCCCCTTGGTCCCGAATCGGATAGTGGTGACATGGGGAATCGGAAGCAGGTGATCCAGAATGCCATGAAGTTGCTCGACGGTGAGCATGAAGGGATCGCCCCCGGATAGCAGAATATCGGTGATCTCCGGATGCTCGCGGATGTAGTCGGCGACCTGGCCGTAATCGTTCACCAGCTCGTCCGAAGAGGTGCCAACCAGCCGCTTGCGGAAACAGAAGCGGCAGTATGAGAAGCATTGGTCGGTCACCAGCAGCAGGGCGGTCGAGGGGTACTTGTGCTGGAGGCCATTAACGCGGGTGTGGTCGCGTTCGCCGCTGGTATCCAGTTCGCCGTCGCCATCCAATTCCGCGGCCGACGGCTCCACGATCGGCCGGAGTTGCTCGGCAAAGCCGCTGCGGAGAATCTGCTCGGCGTAGAATCGGGTGACCTGGTGTGGGGGGAGAACTTCCGGCCGGGCCGACGGTGTTTCTGCAACCGGGCGTTTGGCGGCCGGCGCATCCGGCATTGCGGGCGTGCCGAAGTAACGCCGATGGGCCGCGTCGAGAATCCGGGCCAGCAGGGATTCGTAGCCGTATCCGGCCGTCTTGGCGCCCAGCACAAACGATCCGCCCGGTCCCAGCGAGGCCATCGAATTGATCTCCAACACAAACGGATTCCCATCAGGATCGATCCGGATATCCACGCGGGCGTAGTCCTTGCAGCGGCACGCTCGGAAGGTCGCTAGCGACAACTCCCGCAGCCGCGCGGCCATGTTCGGACTCAGGTCCGCCGGGCAGATCTTCTTCGGTTCGTCGGCGCTCTTGTGGTATTTGTCCTCCCAGGTCAGCGTCTGCAATTGCCGACCCTCAAAATCGACTTCGACGATCGGGAACAGTTCGACGGGGTCGTTGCCCAAGATCCCCACGCATGCCTCGCGACCGTCGATGTATTCTTCCACCAGCGCATCCTGCTGGAATTCCGCGACCACGCGAAGGACGGCCGTTTCCAGTTCCTCGGGGGTTCGGACCAGACGAAGGCCGTAGCTGGTCGATTCGTGACGCGGTTTGACAATCAGCGGATAGCGCAAAGTTCCCGCGTCGCGGCCCGGTCCGTTCATCACGCGATACGCGGGCGTCGGGACCTCGGCGTCCAGCATCAGGATCTTCGTGACCACCTTGTCCAGCGCCAGCGCGTGACCCAGGGGGCTCGAACCCGTGTAGGGAATTCCCGCCAGCTCCAGCATTCCGGGCACATGCGAATAGCGGCAATCGCCCTGGATGCCGTACGACATGTTGAGTACGATCCCCCCCGGCAACCCGGTCACCGGGTCCGGCGGCATGAATCGCTCCAGATTGGCGATCAACCGCTTGTCGCCTTCGAACACCGCCACCGTGTGCCCGCCGGCCCGGATCGCGTCCATCGCCATTTGAATGGTCTTCTTGCCATAGACTTCCGGGCACGGCTGGCCGAAACGGCACACCACGCCGTCGTTATTTCGATTTCGAACGACCGCTACTTTCATACCCCAATATCCTTTTTCATCATCAGGAGGGTTGCTTAGGGTTCTTTCTCCATACCGATCAGAATCCGCGAAATCATTCCGCGGGCTTGGGCGATCGAATCCGATTTTTCTTCCGCGAGGACCGTTTTGCGACGATCGGATTGAACCGCGTCATAAGCCGCAGGTCCAGGTACTCGGCGATCACGATAATGCAGCCGACCTCGGCAATGAGTAATTCAGGACAACGCAGGAATATATTCCGGAACCCGTCCCGCTCGAACAGAAAGGCGATCAGCACCGCCACCGCCGCCGTCATCACGATCCGCCACAGGGCCGACGGGGCGCCTTCTCGGGTCAGCGTCTTGGCGAATCCTTCGCCCAGCAGACACAGAACCACGATGGGGAAATACGCCATGCGGCTGAGCGACTCGGAGCCCAGCCCGTTGCCCGCCAGCAGGGCCGCCAGCATGATCAGCGCCACCGTGCTGAGGATCACCGAGACGCGGGCAATGTACGGCAGGCGAAACGCCTTGACCAGCGGCCGGATCAGGACGACGATCGTGATGGCCGCCGACAGGAAAATCAGCCCGGACACGATGCCCGTGAACTGGAACGCCACCGCCAACAGGATCGAACGGAACGGCCCCATCAGCCGAATCCCCAGAAAAAGCCGGAAAAAGACGACCAGCACGGCCCCAAACGGCACCGACAGCACATACACCACCCGGCCCTGCATCTCCGCCGACAGATGCGTTAGCGAGAAGGCCCGCGTGAAGAACTCGGCCGTGGGCAGAAGGGACCATTTTCCCGCCATCACCAGCAGCGGCCCCACGAACAGCATTGCCACAACCAGCTTCTGCCCGCCGGACAGGTTGCCCTTACCCAAGTTCATCATGTCAATCCTGCGATTATCCATTGATTCGATACTCTCTGAAAACGGGTCAAAGACCGATGGCGATACCGTCGCGTCTCGGATCGGCCATGCCGACAAAGGTCCCATCCTCCCGACATTGAATGCCCTGCACCCCGCCCATGAAATTACTGCTCGCCGCCTTGATCGTCACGCCTCGAAACCGCCGGCTCAGATGCCGCAGCAGCGATTCGCTCGCCGCCGGCCGTTCGAGATAGACTTTGCGGCCGAGCAATCCGTGAATGCGTGGCATCCGCACGGCCTCTTCCAGCGACATCCCACGATTGAGCACGCCCGTGATCACCTGCAGGATCGACGAGACGATCCGCCGACTCCCGGCAGCGCCGATCGCCAACACGGGTCGGTCCCCGTTCTCCCCCCTCTTGAGAACCAGGGTCGGAGACGCGTTGGATAGCGGGATACAGTGGCTGTCGAGCTGATAGGGATGCGGCCGTCGTTTGCAGGTGCTCAGATAATTGTTGTACAGAAACCCGAGCCGGCCGTTGGCAACTTTGGCGCCATACAGAGACTGAACCGACTGCGTCAGCGTCACGACATTCCCCAGCGCGTCGGCCGTACACAGATGCGTGGTTTCCCCCGGCCCTTCGCGGTCCGCCCCGGTAACCGGCTCATCCCGCCGCGCCCGGATGTGTTCGACAATCTCGCAGACCCGCTCGTCGCTGAGGTGCTGCGACAACAGCGCAGCCGCAGCGTCCCGCGGATGGAACAAAAATCGTTTGCGATCGCGGAATACGGCGTGCGTGACTTCCGCCAGAATCTCGTACCACAGGTCCGCCGGTCGGTTCCGCTCGTCGGACGCCAGATGCTCCAGGATCTTCAGCCCCAGCAGCGTCAGCACCCCCCCCGACGGCGGAGCGACGCTGAACACCCGGTAATCTCCATACACAATCGCCAGTGGCTCGCATTCCCGCGGACCTTCGTACTCGGCCAGATCCGCCTTCGTTATCAGTCCGCCGTTTTGCCGCATGTCCTCGGCAATCGCCTCGGCCAGCCGGCCCCGGTAAAAGTCCTCCGTGCCCACCTGGGCCAATCGCCGAAGCGTCGCCGCCAATTCCGGCTGCCGAAAGACCTCGCCCGTTCGATAGGCCCGTCTGGCCTTCAGGAATAATCGTCCCGCGGCGTCGGTTGCCAGCAGCGCCTTGCGGCACATCTTCATCTGCCGATGCTGTAGCCCGGTGACGACATAGCCCTCCTCCGCCAATCGAATCGCCGGCTCCATCACCGCCGCGCGCGGCAAAACCCCGTACCGCTTCTGCGCAAACTCCAGCGTCGCCGGCGTCGTGGGGATCGTGCACGCCCGAAAGCCCCGCAGTTGATCCTTCCGCGAGACTCGTTTCTTCGAAACCGCCTCCGGCGCCCGCGAATACCCGTCGATCACCCGCAGCGTTCCGTCGGCCAGTCGAATCAGGATCGTCGTCTGCCCGCCCAGCCCCGAGCCGCTGGGCTCGCAGACCGACAACGCCCACGCCGCCGCCACGGCCGCATCGATGGCATTGCCCCCGGCCCGCAGGATTCCCGCCGCCGCCTCGCTGGCCGAGGGAAATGCTGTGGTTGCCATTCCGCCGGCGCCGACGGCCTGCGGATGGCCGCGCTGCGCCGTTCGTGCCCCCGGTGCAGGCGGCGTCGTTTCAGCCGACTGGATGAGTCCCTTTTTCATGGTCGATCTCGCGTACGATTAGTCCGTTAGGGCTTCGGGCTTTCCACGAGGATATCCCGAACCTGAATGTCGTCAAACTCCGCAACCGCGTCGGCCTTGGTCAATAACCCGAATGCCCCGGCTTTCGTGAAAGTCGCGTCCTTGATATCGACAAGCTTTTTACCATCCATAAATGCCACAATCTGCTCGCCGGCCTGATGAATCTGGATCGTGTGCCATTTTGCGCGATCCAGTTTGATATTCACGTTCGCCAGCCGCCTCGGCTTGCCGTCCTTGATGCAATAGACGCGGAAGTTGTTCGACAGTGGAGTCCACCGGGCCATGTAGAAATTATTGGGGTCTGTCTCCCGCCAGAACAGCCCGCTGCCCTGGTTGCCCTTGCCGGCCATAACCCGGACCTTGGCGTCCAAAGCCAGATTCTTGAGCTTGGCCTCGCCGGCCGTCAGCAGGTTGTAAGTCTCGCCGCCGTTCTCCGTCTTGGTCAGGGCCATCGCGTGGGGGGCGCTGGGCGCGGTCGCGTCGGCCACAACCTCCCACTTGGCCGGCTTGGCCTTAGCGCCGGTCGTGGCGACCTTCCATTCCGCCGGGATCGTTCCCGCCTTCTGGTCGTCAAAATTCCACTTCATGCCGTCTTGAACCTCGCCACCCTTGCCGCCGTCCGTTTTGTCCGGGGCTGCCGGGTTCGTCGTGGCGGCCAATCCCATCGTAGCAACTATCGCCACCGCGGCAATACATACCATCCATCCCAATCTTCTCGCTTTCATTTCCGTGTTCCTTTCCAATCCCTATCGAATCCACACGACACGATTACCAGATGATGATTTTCGTTGAGTAGAGTAACTCATTTAAGATGAGAATACCATGAGAACAAATCCAATTTCCGGGTGGTGCCGGACCGTGCCGAATACCCCATCGAAAACAGACGAAAATCGGATGTGTCGGGAATGGACCTGGGGTTGGAGAAAAGGCCGTTCCGGACAACAGGCCTTTTAAGGTAAGCTTAAAAAGCTGCCAGGGTGGGGGATCGCCAGCAATCACATAGTTCCTACGGCGGCGGAACGAAAACTGGGCTGTGGATGGAATTTATCGCGAACCAATCATACATGACTAAACTTGTGGATACATGGAGGAAATCGGAGAAAACGAAGAAAGTGAGACCCTGTGCTCCCAAGCCAGAAATTCCCTATTTTTTCGGGGAAAACCTTCATATTTCGGTGTAAAACTTGACTGGGCCCGGTCCGACTTGAACGGACGACCGACGGATTATGAGTCCG
>PMBP01000196.1:8462-14999 GCA_003152975.1 Phycisphaerales bacterium
CATTGGTAATCCCTTCGGGGTTTACAGGATGGCGGAAAATGGGTATAAACGAAGACCAAGCGAGTCGGGGTACCGTCGGAAATCAATAGCGGCCCGACTGATTTCGCGGTTTTGTTTGTGTCCAGAGAATCGAACCAGGAGCAGAAAGTTGGAACCGAATCCATGACCATGACGCACCGCCCCGCGACAACGCTCGTGAAACTCGATCGCATCCGCAAGGCGCTCCGATTTGAGCAGCCCGATCGCGTCCCGATCAGCGATTTCTTCTGGGGCGGCTTTCTGGCCCGTTGGCGACGCGAACTGAATCTGCCGCCCGATGCCGATCCCTACCGTTACTACGACCTCGACTGGATTGTCACGATTCCCAACATGGATCCCCACATCCGGCCGTTTGAGACCCTCAAGGAAGATCAAAACGAAATCTGGGTCAAGACCGGTTTTGAAACGATTCTCCGCAAACGCCTCGACCGGCCGATGCCCGAGCAAATCTCCTGGGAGACCGACTGCATCGAAAAGCTCGAGGCATTCGAGTTTGACGACCCTGCGGACCGCCGCCGCTATTTCGAGGCCGGTGACAACCAGATCGCCGGCGTCGGCGACGGCTTCCAGCGGAACAGTCCCCCTTGGGTGGAGACGGTTGGAAAACTCTGGCCCGACTTTCCCGTCTTTGGCAGCATGATCGAGCCGAGCGAATGCTTGACGCGGTTGATCGGCCAGCAGAATGCGCTGCTGTGGATGGGGCTGTATCCCGAACGAACGGGGGCCTGTATCAACCGCATCGGCGAGTTTTACCTCCACGCCTGCAAGGCCGCCATCGCCGCCGCCGGCGGGAACCTCGATGGGTTCGTCATCTGGGGGGATGTGGCCTACGGCAGGGGCATGTTCTTTTCCCCGGACTATTGGCGCCGGTTTTTCAAACCCTGGGTCCGGGCGATGGTGGAGCACTGCCACGCGCACAAGCTCCCCGTGATCTACCACGGTTGCGGCTGCATTGAGGCGATTCTGGAGGATTATATCGAGATCGGAGTCGATGCCCTCAATCCCCTCGAAGCCAAGGCCGGCATGGATGTCCTCGACCTTCGTCGCCGATACGGCCGCAAGATTGCCTTCTGTGGCAACAGTAATATCCAGGTCTGGGAGACGGGCGACGAAAATCGGATCCGGGCCGAGGTCCTGCGGAAACTGAACGCGGCCAAAGGCGGGGGGCTGATTTTCCAATCGGATCACTCCGTGCCCAGCAATGTGTCCGGCCGGACTTATGACTTTATCGTGCGGCTGGTCCGCGAATACGGCGTCTGCCCGCTCAATCTCGGCCCGTTCGACGAATCCATCGACCCGATTGCGGGGTGATTCCTTGCCGCAGCAAACCAATTCTTATTGGAAAACCGAATGACGCCTATCGATGCCAATCCCATCCTCGGAACCGTCTTGCACGCCTTCGGAGCTACCGCTGCGGTATTCTGTTATACGCCGCAACAAAAGCTTCGCGGCTGGTCCTGGCAGACCTACTGGCTCGCCCAGGCGTCGATCTGCTGGCTGATCGCGCCGCTGATCGGGGCCGCCATCACGATCCCGCATTTACTCGAAGTCCTACGGTCGGCGCCGCCGAGTTCGTTGTTGCTGACCTTTGTCCTGGGGATGCTCTACGGCATCGGCGGCACCGCATTCGGCGTGGCCATCCGCTATATCGGCTATTCGATGACCTATGCCATCGCGATCGGGATTTCCTGCATACTGGGGACATTCGCCGGTCCCATCTGGAGCGGCAAAATCGCGGGCATTCTCCAGCAGACCGGCGCCGGCTGGGTCATCAGCGGGGTGTTCATCGGCCTGGTCGGGACCCTGGTCTGCGGTCTTGCCGGCCGGCTCAAGGAACTGGAACTGCACCAGAACCGCCCGGATTCGGCCCAGCCGTTCGTCCTGGGAAAGGGACTATTGCTCTGCATTTTGGCGGGAATTTTTTCCGCCGTGTACGGCATCGCCGTCAATGACGCCGGCAAGCCCATCGCCCTGGCAGCCGAACAGCTTGGCGCGGGACACTGGCAAACCAACGCCGTCTATATCTTTTCCAACAGCGGGGCATTCGTCACCACGGCTCTTTATTGCCTCTGGCTGTCGTTGTCGCAGAAAACCTTTCGCGAATATCGCCAGCCGCGAACCGATGCCGCGGGCGCATTGGGCGTCAACTATCTCATGGCTCTGCTGACCGGCTGCCTATGGTACAGCCAGTTTTTCTTTTACGGGCTTGCCCATGTCCGCATGGGCCGGTTCGAGTTTTCGAGTTGGGCGATTCACATGCTCATGCTGATTCTCTTCAGCAGCGTGGTGGGAATCATCATGCGGGAATGGCACGGGCGGCGTCTCCGCACGAAAGCGGCTATCGCTTTGGCGATGCTTATCCTGGGCGGGGCGGTCCTGTCGTTGGCCTATGGTAATTACCTGGGGCAACTGGCCGGGGCAAAGTGAGAACGACCCGAAACGATTGGTTATCGAGGGAAACGGACATGGTAAGACGCTATGGAATGGTGATCGGCCTCAATGAAGACAAACTGGCCGAATACAAAAAACTGCACGCGGCCGTCTGGCCGGGCGTGTTGAAGATGATCGCCGACTGCAACATCCGGAATTATTCGATTTATCTGCGCCGCATGCCGGACGGGAAATTCTACCTGTTCAGCTACTTCGAATACACCGGCAGCGACTTCGTCGCCGACATGGCCCAAATGGCCGCCGACCCCACGACGCAGAAGTGGTGGAAACTCTGTATCCCCTGCCAGTCGCCGCTACAAGACTGCGTCGAAGGCGAATGGTGGGCGAACATGGAAGAGGTCTTCCACTGCGACTGAACTCACTCTCGTTACTTGATCCTTTACGATCCGCCGACATTCTCAAAAGAAAAACCCCCGGGATAAACCCGAGGGCTTCCATTTTGTTTCAGTCAAATTTTGAAATCATTCGTGCTTATAGTTTTTTCAACGCTTCGTCGGCCTGTTTTCGCGTACGATCGTTTTTCGACTTATCCCTGACCGTCTGAAGGGCAGTGCGAACCTGTTCCTTGGATGCCCCCGCGATTTCTTTGCCGGCCAGGGCCACGATGGCGGTGTACGCATCTTCGGCAACGGCCGAATCTGCCGCCATTGCCGTTAGCAATTCCAGCGAACGCGCTGTGGCAACGGCGCCCAGCACCGCAATCGCCAGCCGCTTTTCCTCGGGCCGTTTGATCAGCGGCATCAGGTCGCTGACCTTGGCCGCCTTTTCGTCGGCGCCCAGCTTCTTGTTGCCCTGGAGGTATTGCAGATAGCCCCGCAATCCCAGCACCTGGTGATTCATCTTTTTGCCAGACTTGGCCAGCGTCGCCAGGACATCGGCCGCGCCGGAATCTTCCGGCCAGTTGTTCGGCCAGGTGGACAGGACCCGCACGGCTTCATCCTGAACCGGCTCCTCTTTGTCGTCAACGGCGGCCTTCACCGCGGCCAGCGCATCGGGGCCACCGACCGTCGCCATGGTGTGCAGCCCGATCATGCGAAGATCGGCGGCGCCGCTTTTCATCAAGGGCATCAGGTTCGGCAGACACTTGGCTCCGCTTCGTCCGCCGATGGCTACCAACGCCTTCTCGACATTCCCGCGTTCACCGGCATTGGTAGTCTTGTCCAGCAGCTTGACCAACTCGGGCACCTGCTGGTCGTTGCCAATCACACCGAGGGCTTGCACGGCCGCACCGCGAACCCCCGCGTCGGAATCGTTGATGCCGGCCGTCACGGATGCCGTTGCGCCGTCCATATGCCGCATCGCGGCCAGTTCGAACAAGGCCTGTCGCGCCTTGCCATTGGCCTGCGGCATTCGGGTCAGGAGTTCCGCATCCACGTCGCCGCCGGAAAGGCGACTCAGCGTTGTCTTGGCCGCCTGAGCCAGTTCGGCGTCGTCCCCGGCCGCCGCATCGAGCAGTACCGGCACGCTGGAAACGGACCCCAGCCGATCCAGAACGCGAACGGCCGACATCCGCAACGGTTTCGGACCGGCCTTGGCAGCGCCGATCACGGCGGGCAAGACCGCTTCGTCGCTGCGATCGGCAATCGCCAAAAGCAGCATCGGCTGCCGTTCTGCGGGTAACTGCCCCAACAGGGCGGCCAGTGATTCGGTTACCTGTTTACCGCTCAATTCGCGTGCCGTGCGGAGCCCGATTCCCACGCGGGCCTGATCGTCCGATTTCAGTTGTTCGGCCAACAATCCGAAGCCCTCCGCTCCGCGGGCCAAAATCGCTCCGCGCGTGCCCTCGAGTTTCTTCTGCTTGGGCACATTCGCCTGTCGCACCGCGTCGTACAGCTTGACCGCCTCGGCGGATTTACCGTCGGCCAGGTATCGCTCCGCAACCAGGATGCAGCCCTCGGCGACAAACGGCCGGACCTTGTCGGGTGCATTGCTTAACAATGGGGCCAGCGTCTTGGCGGCCGCATCACCGCCGATATGCCCCAGCGCCACGGCAGCGGCCGACGCGACATCCGCATCCGAATCTCCCAGCCGCGCGATCAATGCCTCGGCCGAACCCGCATCGTGGCGCACGCCGATCGAATTGATGACGCCGACCAGCAGCCGTCCCTTGACCTTGCCCATCGCTTCCCGCAGTGCCGCGCCGGCCTCGGGACCCGGAATGGCCTCCAATGCGATCCGCGCCCACGACGACAGGTTGGAGTCCGGCAACAAGGCCGCCAGTGCCGGGACTGCATCTTTGCCGCCGTAGATGGCCAGTTGTTTGCACGGGATCGCCTTGTCCTGCGGCGGCGCGTTGGACTCCAGAATCTTGATCAGCGACTGCTCTTTATCTTTGCGGGTAGCGGCATTATCCCCGGCCCCCCACACCGCGACCGGAAGGGCGGTCATCACGATTAGCGAAACAAAAGTTCGTAAGGCCATATTGAGTTTCATCATGGGTATCATCCTTATGACGGGATAGTCATTTTGATTTGCCGGATTTTACAGCCGCCACGGATCCCGAATCGCCTCGGACCGCAGCCGGTTGGCCTCTTCGTCACCGATGAACTCGCATTTCTTCGGATCGAAATTGACCTTGCGATTCAAAAACAGGGAGACATTGGCCGCGTGACAGGCGATGTGCGCCCAGCAGGCCACATCGGCATTGGCGCGGGTCTGGCCGCGAGAACGCACGCGATCGAGAAAATTCCTGATGTGGAAGTCGGCCGGATAACCGGCGATCTTGGCGCCTTTGCCGATCAGCAGGTCCGGCGAACTGGCCACGATCTCCGCGTCGTCGCCGGTCTGCACCCAGCCCTTGTCGCCCTCGAACCGTACCGGGCACGAACCCAGCGGCAGCCAGCCATCATTTCGCACGATCAACTTGACGCCATTGGCATAGCGGGCGTGCAACTGGTCGCCTTTGGGCTCGTATTCCACCGGCGCGGTGTTGTCGGCGTCGTTGGCCCACTGGCAAAGGTCCACGCAGTGCGAACCCCATTCCAGGCATCCGCCGCCCACCATCCCGCCGCCTTTCTCAAAGTTGAATCCGTCCAGGAGCTTGCCGTTGTACGGCCGCCATGCCGCCGGCCCCAGGTACAAGTCCCAGTCCACCTTGTCCTTGGACGGTTCCGGTTCGGCCGGCAGCCATCCGCTGGTGCTCGTTCCCAGTCCGGCCGGATGGGCATACAAGGTCTGGAGTTTGCCAAGTTTTCCCCGGCGGGCCAGATCGATCGCGAACATGAAATTCGGCAGACTTCTCCGCTGTGTGCCCGCCTGGAACACCCGGCCCGTTCGGCGGAACACCTCCGCCAGCGCCAAGCTCTGCGCGATGTTTTTCGTGCACGGCTTTTCGCAATACACATCCTTGCCGGCCTTGGCTGCAATAATCGAGGCCGTCGCGTGCCAATTGGGACCTGTTGCGATCAGTACCGCATCGATGTCGCTGCGGGCGAGCATTTCATTCATGTCGATGCAGGTGGTGCAGTCCTTGTTGCCGTATCGGGTGTCCACCGCATCCTTGGCACGCTTGCGGTTATCAGCCCGCACATCGCAGATCGTCACGAACTGCGCATCCGGCTCGTGGAGGAAGCACCCCAGATCATACCCGCCCCGGTTCCCGATCCCAAGGCCCGCCATCACGATTCGTTCGCTGGGGGCCACGCCTCCGTCCTTGCCCAGGACCGTGCCCGGGATCACCTGCGGGATCATCAGGACCGCCCCGGCCCCGATGGTGCTCTTGAGAAATTGTCGACGATTGAGAGAAACGCCTGTCTTATGCATGTCTGGTTCTCCGGTTAGACAAAAATCGTGAACTCTTGTTTTCGTGTTGATCCATGACCTTTCTCGTTTCCCGGCACAATCGATTCCGGATTCGCCGGGTCTCACCATTGTAGGCCGATTCGTTCTCGATGCAAGAATCCGTTTGATTTTTCGCTATCGCCAGCGGAGGGACGCGCTCCGTCGCGTCCGCTGGTGTGGGGATTTCGGCCACGACGGAGCGTGGCCCTCCAACAGACGAGGGCTGGAGATGACCTTCCAAACACGCTTTCAGGCATAGGCGTGCCG
>PMBP01000358.1 GCA_003152975.1 Phycisphaerales bacterium
TCGTTCGCCTTGAGGTTCGGGTAGTTCTCGACGGTGACGCGGAAGGCCGCCAGGGTCCGGGTCAGGTCGTTATCCAGTTGGACCCGCTGCGATGGCGTGAGCGGCTGGTCGCCACGGGTTCGCAGGGCGGTAAGGTCTTCAAACAGGCCCTTTTCGTGCTGCATATAGCCCTTGACAGTCGAGACGAGATTGGGGATCAGGTCCCAGCGTTTCTTGAGCATGGCGTCGAGCGTGCCGAAGATGTTCTGGACCTGGTTGCGTTTCCCGACCAGGGTGTTGAACATGACGATCAGGGCCAGCGCGACGATTGCCGCAATCACTCCCAAAGCGATGTACATGACGATGATCCTTTACTGAACAGGTTCTTGTTGTCCTTCATGATTACTTGACCTCGGGTTCTGCGACAGGTCAACCCCTTGCCGGAGATCCCTGGTTACTATGGACGCTTTGGAGGGGGATTTGTGACCAGTTCGATTTCGAATAGGGTCGGCCAGAGCTTTCCGGTGACAAGCAACCGTCCGGTTTTCGGATTCCGGGCGATACCGTTGAGGACATCGACGGGCTTGTCGGTAGCGATCGAATCGAGCAGGCCGGTCAGGTCGATCCATGCGACAACGGCGCCGGTATCGGGATCGATCTGGGCGATCCGGTCGGATTGCCAGAGGTTGGCCAGGATACGGCCATCGACGAACTCCAACTCGTTGAGTTGGGTGACGGGCCGGCCGGCGGCGGTCACCTTGATCTGGCTGGTGACCGCGAAGGTCTGCGGATCGAGGAAATAGAGCGTATCGGTGCCGTCGCTGAGGATCAGTTCGCGGCCGTTGTGGGTCAGGCCCCAGCCCTCGGTGGGATACTGAAAGGTCTTCAGCAGGGCGAAGGATTCCTTGTCGTACACGAAACCGATGTCGGATTTCCAGGTCAACTGGATCAGTCGGTTTTCGAATATGGTAATTCCCTCACCAAAATATTTAGATTCGAGCGTGCGGGACTGGAGGACCTGGCCTGAGGAGGGGGCGATCTTGAAGATGCCGGAGTTTCCGTACTCGCCGGTGCCTTCGTAGAGGAATCCGCCGTCAAAGACCAGCCCCTGCGTCCAGAAGGACGGATTGTGAGGAATCTGCCGTACGACGCGGTAACCGTAAACGGGGATGTGGTCGGCCGGGGATGCGGGCTGTTTGCGGCACGATAGGACAGCCGCTGCTCCAAAGAGCAGGCCGACCGAGGCAATAATGCGTATGTAGTGAGCCGACGAATGGTTCATGGACAATCCATAACCGCTTTTGATTTCCGCATCGAACCGATTTCGATACCGAATGGCAATACCCTATGAATACCGGGGTCCTGTGTCAAAAGAAAAAGCCCGCCGGGGGCGTATCCGGCGGGCTTTAGTGGGTCGTCGAGAATGCTATTCTTTTTCGACCTCCTTGTGTTTGGCATATTGGGCCACGATCTGCTGCTGGACATTCGGCGGGACCGCCTCATAATGGCTCAGTTCCATCGAATAGCTGCCCTGGCCGCCGGTAACGCTTTTAAGCTGGCTGTTGTACTGGGAGATTTCCGACAGGGGCACCTTGGCCTTGATGACCATCATGCCGCCGGGGAGCATATCCTGTCCGCTGATGCGGCCGCGGCGCGAGGCCATGTCGCCGGTGATGTCGCCCATGTTTTCGGCCGGAACGGTGATCTCGATGTTGACAATCGGCTCCAGCAGGGCGGGCTTGGCCTTCATGACGGCGTCGACGAATGCGCCCTTGCCGGCGGCACGGAAGGCGACTTCCTTGGAATCCACCGGGTGGTGCTTGCCGTCATAGACGGATACCTTGACATCCTGCAGAGGGAAACCGGCCACGACGCCGGATTCCATGACATCCTTGACGCCCTTGAGGACCGCCGGCTCGTACTGGCCCGGGATCGAGGCGCCGAAGATATCCCACGAATAATCCAGCGGCGGGTCGGAATC
This sequence comes from Phycisphaerales bacterium, assembly GCA_003152975.1. Taxonomy (GTDB): domain Bacteria; phylum Planctomycetota; class Phycisphaerae; order Sedimentisphaerales; family Anaerohalosphaeraceae; genus FEN-1350. The sequence continues at coordinate 1,961 of PMBP01000358.1, forward strand.
GCGCGGGGCCGGCTCGACACGGAGATACACCTCGCCGAACTGGCCGGAGCCGCCGGTCTGTTTCTTGTGGCGGTAGTGACCGTCGGCTTTGGCGGTGATGGTTTCGCGGTAGGGGATCTTGGGCTGTTTGGTGGTGACGGACATCTTGAAGCGGTTTTCCATCTTCGAGAGCATCACCCGCAAATGCAGATCGCCGAGACCATAGATGACCAGTTCTTTGGTCTGCGAATCCCGACTTACCTGAAAGCAAATATCTTCTTCGCACAGCTTTTCGAGGGCCGTTCCAAGCTTGGTCTCGTCACCGCGGGCCGCCGGTTCCAGGGCCAGGGCGAACATGGGCTTGGGGGCTGGAGGCATGGCAAACTTGCCGGCGAACTGGCCGTCGTGAATGAGATCGCCGACTTTCAGATCGTCCATCTTGGGCAGGGTGGCCCACTCGCCGGCGGAGGCCTCGTCGATTTCCTTGATTTCGCTGCCCTGCATCATCAACGGGTGGCCCGGACGGATGGCCTTCTTTTCATCGTTGACTCGCAATTGCGTGCCCGAATTCAGCTTGCCACTGAATATGCGGATCGAGGTGTATTTCATGTTCGTGCGGGGATCCAGGCCCACACGGAAGACCAGTCCGGCCAGCGGTCCGTTGGGATCGGCCTTGACGGGGGTTTCCGTGTCGCCGTCTTTCAGGATGGCGGGCTTGGCTTGGACCGGAGAGGGAACGCCGGAAATAATGACCTCCAGGAGTTCCTTGACGCCGATTTCCTTGCGGGCGTTGGTGAACAGGATCGGGATGATCGTACCGGCCATGAGGGCTTTGGAGAAGACCTCGGCGATTTTCTCGGGGCCGATTTTCTCGCCGCCCAGATACGCCTCCATCATGGCATCGTCGGCCTCGATGACGCTTTCGACCAGTTCGGTGTGGGCCTGAGCGACATCCATCACCGGCGAGGAGCCGGTGGCGTTGGCGATACAGTCGATAATGGAGTTGCGATCCGCCGACGGCAGGTTGGCACAGCGGCACCGAGTCCCGAAGGATTCCTGGATACTGGTCACCAAGTCGGCCAGTTCGGCCGTTTCATTGTCGATCTTATTGATGACGATGATCCGCGGCATGCCGATCTGGGTGGCCACCGAGAACATCTTGCGGGTGTTGACTTCGATGCCGGAGGTGGCGCTGATGACGACGACAGCGGCCTCGGCGGCGGGGATGGACTGCAGGGCGGCGCCCATGAAATCCGGATACCCGGGCGTGTCGAGGATCTGGAGGTTCTTGCCTTTGTACTGAGCATGGGTCAGGGCCGAATGGATCGAATGGCTCCGGTGCTTTTCTTCCTCGTCGAAGTCACTGACGGTGTTCTTGTCTTCGATCGACCCCAGGCGGTTGATCGCCCCGGCGGTATGCAGGATGGATTCGATCAGCGAGGTCTTTCCAGCCCCGCCATGCCCGAGAAATACCACATTTCGTAAATCGTTCACATTCGCCACTCTAACGGCCTCCCAAACAATCTGAATTTCGATTCCGCCACGATTCAGGTAAAACTTCCATTTTATCTTGTTTGAGGCGATCCGGCAAGCGGAAAATTTGGACAAATTCGTTTGTGTCATGTCCCTCCCGGACCGGTTTCGGCGGGAGCAAAAGTTGTGAAATACCTTGACAGGAGGGGGGCTGGGGCAGTATTCTGCGTGTGTTTTCTTTCCAACGAACCGGGATTGAATAAGGATCGCAGCGACATGCGCATAAACAAGATGACGGCGGGATGGATCATGGCGGCCTGTTTGGGGATCGTGCCCTGGGCGGGGGCTGCCTTGGATACGGCGCCGATTTCGGCCGTTTTTCAGAAGACCAGCAATGGCAAAACGGCCCCGGCCGGGGCGGACGCCGATGCGGTCACGCAATTCATCACGACGGCATGCGAACAGATTCTCTTCGCGGAAAAGCCGGCTGATGCGATCGATGCCCGGGTGCAGTTGTTGGCCTTCCGAGGTCAGGATCAATATGCCCAGGCGTACGGGAGCGTTCTTCGTGGGCGGTTGGAGGCGGCAATCAAAGAGGCCTCGTCTTTCCCCGATGCGGCCAAAAAGGCGACCGCTCTTCGGAACTTCACGATTCTGATTGCTCAGATGGAAACCCTGGACCTGGCCAAGCTGAGCGTGGGTTTACTGGGCGAACCGGATATGGTGATCCGATATTACGCGGTCAAGGCCCTGACCTGCGAGAAGGTCAGTAGCCAGCTTGCGGCGGCTGCGACAGCGGATGCCGCAGTCCGCAAGCAGATACTGGATGTCCTCACCCAGACGGCGTCGAAGGAAAATCAGCCGGTGATTTTGGGTATGCTCGCCCGGCATGCCGTAGGGTCCAAGGGGGCCGAGGGTCGCGAACTGATCCTGGCCGCGATCGATACCCGCATGAAGGCCTATGCTGCGTGGAAGGTGACGCAGGAGTCGGTGGACTTGGAGTTGCTAACGGCCTTGGTTGACAAACTGTCCGCCTCGGTCGCCCCGGAGGACAGGGCCGTGTTGGCCGGACGATTCGCCCAGTATTTTTCGTTCGTGATCCAGCGGTACGCCAAGGGTCAGGATATTCTGTCGGCATCGGCCAAGCAGGCAATGATCTCAACGATTGTCGGGACGGAGGAGTTTCTGTTGTCGGGTCCGACGCTGCTGAACCGCAAGGCAACCGACCTGCGTTCGGCGATCCAGAAGAACAACATGGAAGCCCTGATGAAGGCCCACGATACCCTGCTGGGTTCGGCCACGGGCGCCGGGGAACTGATTGGTAAAATCAAGTATGCTTACGAAGGCAACGCCACAGCCCCCAAGGCCCTGACGCCGCCGCCGACGATTTCAAAGGTGATGGATACGGCCCCCAAGGCCACCGGGGATTCGGCCACCCCGGAACCGACCGACGCTACCGAACCGGCCGATGCCACGGAACCGACACCAGGGCCGGCTGACAAGCCGCAGCCAAAACCAGCTGTTCCGGCTACGCCAAAACCCGGACCTGAACCCAAGCCCAAACCCGCCCCTGCCGCACCGGCCCCTAAATAGGCCATTCGGGCTCGATACGGGAACATTCCCTCGGCCAAGAGCCGAAAGAGTGCCTTTTCTGCGCCTATAGTACCCCGATTGCATGAATCCCATGAACGCCAAACGGCGTTCATACGCCTGNNCTATGGAGCTAATTAATAAAACTTCAAGTCTCGAGGAGAATCGTCCTGCAGGATGGAAAATGAGCCGAAGGGGAGACCGGGTTTGACCGATGAATAGTGGGAGAGAATTCGGGATCAGGGCTTGAAATGGCAAGTCGGAGCGGGTATAATACAACCGGTTTGTATGAAGGGACGCCATGCAGGACAGTAAAATCGAGATCAATCGGACGGATGATGTTGCCCTGGTACGGTTCGGCCTGTCGTCGATTTGTGCCGGCAGCGATGTGGACGAGATCAGCCAGACCCTTCGCTCCTATGTCAGCCAAAACCAACCCCCCAAGGTTGTCGTCGATTTCACCAATGTCCGGTTCTTCTCGTCACAGATGCTGGGCCTTCTGGTGGACTTGTGGAAGAAGCTGCGGGGATTCGGGGGATTTTTGGTGATTAGCGGGATCGACCCTCAGTTGTACCGCGTGTTCCGGATCACCAACCTGGACAAGATTTTCGCCTTTGCGCCGGATTGGCAGGCGGCGATGGCGATGACACAACAGAACTGACCCGCCCGGTCCCGGAACGAGGGGCCGATTCGAGTACGGATTGTCAAACCAATCAGGGATCATGGAGGTCCGCGCATGAGAATCGAAAAACAGTTCTCCATTTTCATGGTCAACAAACCCGGTGTCCTGGCCAAAGTCCTCAACGAATTTGCCGTCGATAAGATCAACCTGATGGCGATCAGCATGATGGACTCGGTCGAGCACGGGGTGATGCGAATCGTCGGCGGGGGGGTCGAGAAGATACGCGAACTGCTGAGCCGCCTGAATCTGCAGTTCAGCGAAACGGAGGTGCTGTGCGTGACGCTGGGTAACAAGGCCGGCGCGCTGGCGGCGGTGACGCAAAAGCTGGCGGCGGCCCATATCAATATCTCCTACGCCTACTGTACCGCCGGGGCCTACGGCGGAAAGACCACGGGGGTGTTGAAGGTGGCCGATGTGGCTAAAGCCATGCATGTCCTGCAGGGTTTCGAGGGCCACAAAAAGACCGCCGATGCCCATCCAACCATACGCCATAATCCGACCGGCCGGCGATAAATCCGTCTTTTCAACCGCGGGGTTTGTCCGGGGCATTTTTTGCGGGCCAAAGGGGGCGTTGGTCGACATTATCTCGGTCGGATTCAACGGACGGATGCTCTTGTTGACGGGAACTATGAAGCGGACGGCGGTACGAGTATCGGCGCATGGGATCGAGACGGTGGTGCTGTTGCTGATGGCCATCGGGACGGTGTTTGTCTTCTCGGCCAGCGCCAGCGTGCAATCCAACTACGACTGGCAACATTTCTACCGGTTTACGGGTCTGCGGAACCTGCTGTATTTTCCCCTGGCGGTGATCTGCATGTATATCACCGCGTCGGTGGATTATCATCGCTTTGACCTGAGGCGGCTTCGTTGGTATCACTCCCTGACGCCGTGGTTTCTGGGATTATCGGTCTTCCTGCTGGGGCTGGCCCTGATTCCGGGGATCGGACAGGGCATCGGCGAGGACAAGGCGTTTGCCCGGCGGTGGCTGTTTGTGCCGCTGGGGTCGATGAGGATCAGCTTCCAGCCGTCGGAATTGGCCAAGTGGTGCACGATTATTTACCTGGCGGCGTACCTGGACCACTATGAGGATTCGATCAAGCGGTTCTGGAAGCGGTTTGTCCCGGCGTGGATTGTTCCAGGGGTGGTGATCCTGCTGATCGTGACCCAGGACTTCGGGACGGCGGCGTTTATCGCGATGTTGTCGTTTCTGATGCTGCTGATCGGCGGATCGCGGCTGTGGCACTTTCTGACGCCGTTGCCGGTGATCCTGCCGGCGTTTTATTTTGCGGTGGTCAGCTCTCCTACGCGGCTCAACCGGATCAAGAGCTTTTTGGAGCCGGGCCAACTGCCATATCAGGCCATCCAGTCCCTGATCGCGATTTCGACCAACGGCCTGGGCGGTGCCGGGCTGGGGCGGGGCGTGACCAAGTACGGCCACCTGCCGGAGGACACCAGCGACTTCATCTTCGCGGTGATCGCCGAGGAGATGGGGTTTGCCGGATGCGCGGTGGTGTTGTTGCTGTTTATTCTGCTGGTCGTGCTGGGTCTGATCGTGATTTATCGCTGTCGCGATCGGTTCGGCAAGATTCTGGCCTCCGGGATCGTCATGGCGATCGGGATCCAGGCGGCGATCAATATCGGCGTAGTGACGGTGGTGCTGCCGACCAAGGGAATACCGCTTCCGTTTGTCAGCGCCGGCGGCACGAGTCTGCTGCTGACGGCGTCGGCGATCGGGATATTGTTGAATATTGCCAAGCACAACAGCGAGCTGGGATACTACGAACCGACCAAAGAAGTCAACTGGAGGTTCGAGCGAAAGGCCCAGGGTCTCGGCCGGCCGCAGCGCGAGACGGCGGAATAGCGGCCGACGAAAGTGGAAGCGACGGGGACAGGAATGTCACGGACCTATATCTTTGCCGGGGGCGGAACGGGGGGGCACATCTATCCGGCGATTGCAGTTGCCCAACAGATCGCGCAGATGGATCCAGAGGCGAAAGTGATGTTTCTGTGCAGCAACCGGCCGATCGACGCGTCGATTTTGTCCACGGCCGGATACGATCATATCTCCTTGCCTGCAAAGGGTTTGTCGCTTCGGCCCGACCGACTTGCGGGGTTTGTTGTCTCGCAGGTCAAGGCCTGCCGCCTGGCCCGGAAATGGCTGGAGGGGCTGGCGGGCAGGGGAATCCTGATCAGTGTGGGTGGATTTGCGTCCGCCCCGGCGGTGTGGGCGGCCCGGCGGCTGGGAATGCCGATTACAATGATCAATGTGGACATGGTGCCGGGCAAGGCCAACAAGCTGCTGGGCCGGCTGGCTTCGAAGATTTTCGTGCAGTTTGAAGATACGCGGCGGTACTTCAAGGGCAAGGAAGGCGCGGTAGTTGTGGCGGGTTGCCCATTGCGGGAGGCCTTTTCCCGGCCGGATCGCCAGCGGGCGATCGAGCAACTCGGGCTCAATCCTGCCAAGCGGACCTTGCTGGTGACAGGGGCGTCGAGCGGTTCGGCCAGCATCAACCAGTCGTTGGCCCAGATCCTGCCGACGCTGGATGGTTTTGCTCAAACCTGGCAGGTGGTTCACCTGACGGGGAAGGCGAACTTTGAGCAGGTCAAGGCGGCGATTCCGTCGGCCAAGATCGAGTATCACGCCGTTGCCTATTATGACAACATGCCCGATTTGTACGCGGCGGCGGACCTGCTGGTTGGCCGGGCGGGGGCAGTCAGTATCGCCGAATACCTGGCGGCGGGGGTGCCGTTGCTGTGCCTGCCGTATCCCTATCACAAGGACCGCCATCAATACCTCAACGCTGAGCCGCTGGTGCGGAAGGGGGCCGGGAGGATCATCGACGACCGGCCCCAGGACCCGCAGCGGACGGCGCGGGACCTCGGCGAGCAGCTTGGGGAACTAATGGCCGACGATGCCAAGCGGGCCGCGATGCAGGCGGCCGCCAAGTCCCTCGGACGACTGGATGCCGCCGCACAGATCGCCTCGGCCTTGCGCGGAATACTTGCCTGATCTCCCTTTTCCAATCTCTCATTCAGGGATACAGGACCTGGAATGTTTTACCCCGAAGTCCCTGCGCAAATCGGCGGGAAATCTTTACTCGGGCTTGGCGACGGATATAATGGTCGATCGTATGGTGATAAACTGTTCTGAATGGGTTGTACTCCAAATCGCAGAGAAGGGAATTGAATGTCCGTAAAACCGAAAAAGCGTAGCGTTGGCGCCTCGATCCGGAACCGGATCGTGTCAGGAATATTGCTGCTGTTGCCGTTCGCGGTAACCATTTTGGTCATTCGATGGCTGTTTGACCTGGTGTTCAAACTGATCAACCCCTTGGTCGTAAAATTGCTGGGATTTGTCGGACAGATCCCGCAGATCGGGGCGATACCCAGTACGGCGATCTCGGCGATCGTTACAGTGCTAACGATATTCCTCATCCTCTTTTTGCTGTATCTGGTCGGATCCGTCGCGCGATGGGTGATCGTTCGCCGGTTTGTGGAGGCCGGAGAGGCCATGCTGCTGAAGATCCCGCTGGTCCGGACCATCTATTCGGCCACCCAGCAGGTGGTCAAGGCGGTGTCCCTGCCGGGGAAGGGATCGTTTAAGTCGGTCGTACTGGTGGAGTTTCCGCGGCCGGGGTACAAGGCGGTGGGTTTTCTGACGGGCAGTATGACGGATGTGCAGGGACGAAAATTCTACAAGGTGTTTATCCCGACGACGCCAAACCCGACGACCGGTTTTTTCGAGATCATTCCGGTCGAAGATGTGATTGAAACGACCTTGACCGTGGAAGACGCCTTCTCGATGATCATTTCCGGGGGTCTGGTTTCTCCGGCCAATTTCCAGATGCCCCTTCCAACGCGGAGTACCGAACATGTCCAAAAGTGAAAAGAGCTGGGAAAAGCGGCTCAGCGGTTCGATTGATGAACTGGCGGTGGATTTTGTCGAGTCTCTGTCATTCGACCGGCGGCTGTACAAGTACGACATCGTCGGCTCGATCGCCCATGCCGAGATGCTGGCCCACCAAAAGCTGATCAGTAAGGCCGAGTGCGCCGAGATCAAGAAGGCCATGGTGGAGATCTCTGAGGAGCTCGCCGCGGGCAAGTTTGTCTTCAATAAGGTACACGAAGATATTCACATGGCCATCGAGGACGCCCTGATCCGCAGGATCGGCGACGCCGGCAAGAAGCTGCACACCGGCCGCTCGCGGAACGACCA